>CANGHX010000140.1 GCA_947453715.1 Flavobacteriales bacterium
ACAATTTCTTCTGAATGAATGATTGGTTCTTCAATCGTTTGTGTTTCGATTGAAAATGAATTATCTACTTCAATAATTGACTCTTCTTCTTGTTCTTCAAGCAATGATTCATTCACTTGAACTGGTTCTTCTTGAAAAAATGAAGTTGGAATTTCTTCCGAAACCTCCTCTTTTGTAGGTTCAATTTCTGGTTCTGAAGCTAAATCAAATAATGGTAAAATTGGCTCTTCAATTTTAGATTCAACAACTGGCTCTTCAAATAAACTAAATGAAATTGGTGTTGACTCAACTTCTGGTTCATTTGTTTCAATTGAAAAAACAACTTCTTCTTTTACTTCTACTTTATCTTCAGAAATAACATCAGAAATTACTTTAGAAGTATCTCCAAAAACTTTCGCTTCAAACGCTTTATAACGGATGATGATATTTCGTTGGTGTAATTCCTCACTTAAAGAAACCAATTCGTCTAATTGTTGAATTTCTAATGTTCCATTAGACATAGCACTATAAATTTCGCCTATTTTGGAAAGTAAATCTTCTTTTGAATCAAATTTTGCCATCGTTTTTTTCTATCAATTTTTCAACATTTCAATAAAAAGTCGATTTGTTTTTTCATTATCTGAAAAAGTATAGCGACTTTTAAAAAATAAAAGTACAAATGATCAATTCGTAGAATACTGCAAAATGATTTTTTTGTCTTCTATGAAGTGTTAATAACCTTAAGTAAAAGATTAATAGATGTTTTTGGAACAATTTCCTGAAGATAATAGTAAACACGGTTGGATTGAAATCATCTGTGGATCAATGTTTTCTGGGAAAACGGAAGAATTAATTCGAAGATTAAGACGAGCAGAATTTGCTAATCAAAAAATTCTCCTTTTCAAACCAAAAATTGATAATCGCTACAGTGAAGATAATGTAATGAGTCATCAAGGTTCAACATTACAGGCTATTTCAATAAATAAAGCAAGTGAAATATTTGATCATTTATCGGATGAATATATTGTAGCAATTGATGAAGCACAATTTTTCGATGAAGCACTTGTAGAAGTTTGTACGACACTTTCCAAAAAAGGTATTCGAGTATTAATAGCTGGTCTTGACATGGATTATCTCGGAAAACCATTTGGTCCGATGCCGCAGCTATTATGTATTGCCGAATATGTAACTAAAGTTCATGCTATCTGCGTTTCTTGTGGAAATTTAGCTCAATTTTCACACCGATTAAACAATGAAAAAGATCAAGTTTTATTAGGAGCGAAAGAAAATTACAAACCTTTATGTCGTTCTTGTTTTAATAAGCATAACCTTTGAAATTAAACTACACATACAACGATATTCAAGACATTACTAAAGGTAAAGTTCTTGTTCATGAATGTAATTCAACCATTCTATCAATTGCTTTTGATACGCGAAAAATAGCTGATGGTAATTCGGTATTGTTTTTTGCTTTAACGGGTGAATTTAGAAATGGACATGCTTTTATTGAAGAAGCATACAAAAAAGGAGTTCGTCAATTTGTTATTTCTGAATCAATTGATATTTCAACATTTGAAAATTCAACATTTATTCAAGTTGAGAATACACTTTGGACTTTACAAGAAATTGCAAAAAATCATCGTCAGAAATTCAAATATCCAATTGTTGGAATTACTGGAAGTGTTGGAAAAACAATGGTGAAAGAATGGATTTATCATTTTTTGTTTTCAAAGTTTCGTGTTATTAGAAGTCCAAAAAGTTTCAATTCACAATTGGGAGTTGCTCTTTCATTATTAGAATTGCATGAAAATGCGGATATTGCCTTAATTGAAATGGGAATTTCTAAACCCCATGAAATGAAACGCCTAGAAGAAATTGTCAATCCTACTTACGGAATTTTCACTTCGTTTGGTTCTGCACATAAAGAAAACTTTCAAAATGCTGAAAAACATTTGGACGAAAAACTAGGTGCGTTTAAAGGATGTAAATCAACATTTTATCATTCTTCTATTGAGCTTAATTCAAATCAAATTGAAAAAATTCATGGAATTGAAGTTCATGAGTCGAATTTAAATGACATCAAATCAATTCTTCCTTTTCAAGATAAAATAAGTATTCATAATTTAAGTTTAGTTGTAGCATTTGCTAAATTTTTAAATTTAGCAAATGATGAATTAAAAGCAAAAGCGAAAACTTTACCTCATCTAGCCATGCGAATGGAAGTTTTTGAGGGTATTAATGGTAATACGATAATCAACGACACCTACAATTTAGACATTGATGCGTTAAATTATTCCTTGGAATATCAACTGACTCTTGCTGAAGAATTGAAGCGAGTTGTCATTATTGGATTAGACGAAGAAGCCGATAACAAAAAAGAAGCTATTACTAAAATTATTGATTCATTCAAACCAGAGAAAACAATTTATCTAAAAGGTAATGAACCAATTACTGAAGAAATTAAAAATAGTATCATACTCATAAAAGGTTCACGAAAAGCTGATATGCAGAAAATCGCGAGTCAATTTCGTTTGAAAAAACATAAAACTTTTCTTGAAGTTGATTTAAATGCTTTGAGAAATAACTTAAGTGTTTTTAAAAGCTATTTAAAACCAGAAACGTTACTATTAGCGATGGTCAAAGCATCTTCTTACGGTTCTGGAACAGAAAGAGTCGCTGGATTTTTAGAAAAACAAGGCATCAATTATTTAGGTGTTGCTTACGCCGATGAAGGTGTTGAATTACGAAAATTGGGAATTCAACTTCCAATATTAGTTATGAATGCAGAAGAAGAAGGTTTTGAAGATTGTATTAAATACAATTTAGAACCAGCTATCTATTCTTTTGAGCAATTAGATGAATTCATTAAAGAATTAATTTTTGCAGGGAAAATGGATTACCCTATTCACTTAAAAGTGGATACAGGTATGAGAAGATTAGGTTTTGAACCTTCTGATTTAATTCAAATAAGTGAAGTTTTACAGGCCCAACCTGAAGTTAGAATTAAAAGTGTCTATTCGCATTTAGCTGATTCAGATAATTTTGAAAGTGAGGCGTTTACTTTACATCAAATAAATACATTTTATACCTTCTGTGATAAACTTTCTCAACAAATAAATTACCCTTTTATCAAACACATCCTTAATTCAGAAGCAATTGCACGTTTTAAAGATTATCAATTTGATATGGTCCGTTTAGGGATTGGTATGTACGGTTACACTTCAAATTCTGAGTTAAAATCAATACTTCAACCTGTTATTTTCTGGAAAAGTGAAATATCACAAGTCAAAGAAATTAAAAAAGGTGAAACTGTTGGTTATAATAGAACATTCAGAGCTGAAAAAGATACTAAAATAGCCATCATTCCTGTTGGTTATGCTGATGGATTTAAACGTTCCTTAAGTAATGGAATTGGTTCAGTTTATATTGACAATCATTTTTGTCCTGTTATTGGTCGAGTTTGTATGGATATGTTAATGATAGATGTTACAAATTTAGATGTAAAAGCTGGGTCAAAAGTTGAAATAATTGGTTTAAATAAAACGATGGAAGAATTTGCTAATCAGGCTAAAACAATTCCTTATGAAATTATGACAAGTATTTCAAAAAGGGTACATCGTGTTTATTTGGAAGGGTAGCTTTCCCTCCTTGAGTAGAGCAAATATATTTGCGAAGACTAAGCGTTAGCACAAGAAGATTAAGGGAGGTGAAAAGGATAATCTTTAATTCTAAAAGTTTCGATATAAAATTTGTTATCATTTCCCTCCTTGAGGAGGGACAAAGGGAGGTGACAATAAGAATTTTCAGTTACGAATAGAGATGATACAGATTTGAGTTCACAGTGGTCATCCCCCTCGGTCCCCGTTGACTTCGTCGCATGCTTCGCAAGTCAAAGGGGGGAAGTAAAATTTCATTTAGAAAAAATCCGAATACACTCTTCTCGATCCTTCCAAAGATCCTCAAACGAAATTTGAAACTCAGGTTTTCTAACTAACAAACGCTTGATATAATCTTGTTGGATGACTTCTTTCCATTCAGCTGCTTGATGTGGATCAACTCTTTGTTCTCTGATGAATAATAATTTATTTGCATCATGTTCTTTTGAATTTGAAGTGTAATCATATCGTTCTCCATCATATCTAAGGTAACAATGTGCTTCAGGAATGTGGGGATACGTTTTTCCTTCAAAAAAAGAAGTTAGTACAGGATGAGTTTCTGGACTCATTTGAAAAATTCCCACCATTAATTCAACTTCCTTGTGATTATTTTCTTCAGCGATTCCAGCTAATAATCCATGTTTAGATGAACACGTTCCTTTTCCTTCTTCAATGACTAATTCAAATTTTGTTCGATCTGAAATTCTTCCATAAGGTAAATTTTGAACATATTCACACGCTTCTTTGAAGGTATGAATCCCTTTAGATTGAATAATTTTAGAGTAAAGTTGGTCGGCTTTTATTTCAAAATCAATCATTGTTTAAAAAGTGAAGTTATTTGTTTCGGATCAATTTCCTTTGTTTCGTCAATTTTTACTTTTTTACTAATTCCATAAACTGAACCTTTTACCTTACCAACTAAACGCAGTTTCACTTTATCTTTCAAAGAAAACTTCATCAATTTCATTAATATTCCATCTTCTAGCTCAACATGTAAAGGAACGAAATACGAATTTTCTTTACGTTTAACGATTTTTACTTTTTGATCAAGATACGTTTTTCCTATCAATTGTTCATCTAAATAAACATCAACGACTGAAGGTTTAATCTTAATTGAAAATTTATTTGGATTATCTAACTTAACATCCATTGAAAAACTAATATTTTGCCCCTCAAATTTTCCCATTTTAAAGTTTTCAATTCCTTTAAAGTCAACATCATCGTATTCAAAACAAGATGAGAAAAGGAAAATTATTGCAAGAAAGTAAACTAGTTTTTGAAATGTTCTCATTAATCTATTTTTTTAAACAAAAGTGCTGATTTTTTTGAAATAGTTGATTGATAAAATGATTTTTATTTAAATGAAAATTTCCCTCCTTAAGGCCTTTCTTGAGGTATTCGAAAGAAGGGACTAAGGGTGGTGACAATAATAACCCTCATCCCAAAGCGTGGCGATACAATATTAGGTTCACAGTTGTCATCCTCCTCGATCCTTTCCGACAAAAATCGGGACAAGTTCTACAAAGGAGGAAGTCATAAAAAAAGGAGAAAGCTTTTAATCTTTCTCCTTCCAGTTATAATACTATTAGAGTGTTAATTCTGAGACATCTCAGTAAAATACTTGTAAAAATATGGAATCGTTTCAATTCCTTTGTAGTAATTAAATAAACCAAAATGTTCATTTGGTGAGTGAATTGCATCACTGTCTAAACCAAAACCTAAAAGCACCGTTTTTAAGCCTAATTCTTTTTCAAACATTGAAACAATTGGAATACTTCCTCCACTTCTTACTGGAATTGCTTTTTTACCAAATGTTGTTTCGCATGCTTTACTAGCCGCAGCATAACCGATTGAATCGATTGGAGTAACAGCAGCATCTCCACCATGATGAGGAGTAACTTTCACTTTTACTCCTTCAGGAGCAATTGAATTGAAATAGTTTGTAAACAATTCAGTTATTTCATTTGGAACTTGATTTGGAACTAAACGCATTGAAATTTTAGCATATGCTTTAGAAGGAATCACCGTTTTAGCACCTTCACCAATATATCCACCCCAAATTCCATTTACATCCAACGTTGGACGAATCGAACCTCTTTCAATTGTTGAATATCCAGTTTCACCATGAATATCTGTTAAATCCAATGCTTTTTTATAAGCATCTAAGCTAAATGGTGCTTTTGCCATTTCAGCTCTTTCCGCATCTGTTAATTCTTGAACCTTATCATAAAATCCTGGAATAGTGATGTGATTATTTTCATCATGCATTGAACCAATCATTTTTGCAAGTACATTGATTGGATTAGCAACACATCCGCCATATAAACCTGAATGTAAATCTCTGTTTGGTCCAGTAACTTCAACTTCTAAGTAACTTAATCCTCTTAATCCAGTTGTAATTGAAGGCGTTTCATTGTTAATCATTCCTGTATCAGATACCAAAATAATATCAGCTGCTAAACGTTCATGATTTGCTTTACAAAAAGTTCCAAGGTTTTCACTTCCGATTTCTTCTTCACCTTCAATCATAAACTTCACATTACATGGAAGCTCATCAGCCTTCATCATCGCTTCAAACGCTTTCAAATGCATAAACATCTGACCTTTATCATCACATGCACCTCTAGCAAAAATAGCACCTTCTGGATGAATCTCCGTTTTCTTAATAACTGGTTCAAACGCTGGACTTGTCCATAATTCAATTGGATCAGCAGGTTGAACATCGTAATGCCCATAAACCAAAATAGTAGGTAAAGAAGGGTCTATCATTTTTTCACTATAAACAATTGGATGACCTGCTGTTTCACAAATTTCAATTTTATCAGCACCCGCTTCTTTCATGAATTTAGCAATTTCTTCAGCAGTTTTGCGAACATCATTTTTGAAAGCTAAATCTGCAGAAACTGACGGAATTTTTAATAGATCAACTAATTCATTTAAGAATTTATCTTTATTTTCTTGGATATACGTTTGCGTATTTTTCATCTTAGTATTATTTCAATTACGGAATCCAACAAAGCTAATTATAAAGCATTTAATAAACATCGATTTTTTCAAACAATTTTTTTTGCAAATAATATTTCAAAGCATGCAACTTTTTATAAAAAGATTAAGTCTATAGAATTGTTAAACTACAAAAACTATGAAACAAGTTACATTAATTATGATGGTGTTTTTATGCCATTACTTCACAGCACAAATTACAGTGCAAAACACTCAATCTCCTTCTCAATTAGTTCAAAACATACTTTTAGGTAGTGGTATTTTATCATCCAACATCACCTATAATGGAAATCCAGTGGCAGCAGGAGCTTTACAACACAATGTCGCCCAATTTAATGCTACGGGTACAAATTTCCCTATAAACAATGGTTTATTATTAACAACAGGTTACGCAAATATTGCTCCTGGTCCAAATAATGATATGTACTCGGATACATTTTTATTAAATACTTATGCTGATGTAGATTTATATTCAATTGCATCTGACACTACCACAAATGGAGCTATATTAGAGTTTGATTTTCAAGCTATTAGCGATACCTTTTCATTCAAATATATTTTTGCATCAGAAGAATATAATGAATTTGTAGGTTCATCTTTTAATGATGTGTTTGGTTTTTTCTTATCAGGACCTGGTATTAACGGTTCATTTACTAATAATGGTATCAATTTAGCTACTTTACCTTCAACTAACTCAATAAGTAATATTGTATCAATTAACAATGTGAACAACAATACAAATAACAACTATTATACTGATAATGAACAAAGTCAGGCTTACGGTAATGCTATTCAATATGATGGCACAACCATCCTAATGAGTACTGGTGCAAAATTACAGTGTGGACAAACATATCATATAAAATTATGTATTTCTAATGTTGGCGATCAAGGTTTTGGCTCTGCCGTGTTTATAAAATCAAAATCATTTTCTTCAGAAGACTTAACTTTTAGCATGCCAAATAATTTTAATGGAGCGATTTTGGAAGATTGTCCAAATGGAAATCATTCAATCGTATTAACTCGTCCAGAATCGCAAGATAACAATTCATTAACTATAAATTTAACTTACGCAGGAACTGCAACATCTGGCACAGACTATCAAGCACTACCTTCAACTATGACATTTTTAGCAAATCAGGATACTATTTCAACTCCTATTACAATTACTGATGATAATATTAATGAAGGCATTGAATATATCTTAATTAATACAACTTACACGAATATTTGTGGGAATGTTATCGCATTTGAAGATACATTATTTATTTCTGATCCAATAGTTGTAAATATTGCTACATCTGATTATACATATTATTGTCCAAAATTTAATTCACATGTTACCGTTTCAACCGGTATAGCACCATATACTTACTTATGGTTTGATAATTCAACAAATGATTCGATATCCATTTCGACACCATTACCTAATCAAATTAATAATTTTATTGTTACTGTGACAGATGCATGTGGAAATACTGATACTGATACTTCAATCATTACATATTTACCAGTTGTATCATCATTTTCTGCTGATCCAATTGTTTCAGCTAAACCTTCAACTGTAACATTTGCAAATAATAGTCAAAACGCATTAAATTATTCTTGGAATTTTGCAAATGGTTTAACGGCTTTGGCGAATTCAAATGCATCTCAGAATAGTATGTATAGCGATACCGGGCATTACACTATTCAGTTAATTGCATACAATGGAGGTTGTACAGATACTTCATATCAAACAATTATGGTTGCTGACTATCCGGTTGTAATTCCTTCAAACGTTTTTACCCCAAATGGAGATGGAGTAAATGATGAATTTTATTTCAATTTGAAATACGTTAAAAATTTATCTGTAACTATATTTGA
>CANGHX010000141.1 GCA_947453715.1 Flavobacteriales bacterium
ACTTCCTTTTAGTACTAGTATTGTTCTTAACAGTTGGGAAGAGTCTGTATAGTCAAGATTTGGAATTTACACAATTTTATGCTAATCCGATTTACTTAAACCCTGCTTTTGCTGGATCTCATGGTTGTCCTAGGTTTGCCTTACTGCATAGAGATCAATGGACAAATATTTCTGGATCATATATAAGTACTTCTGCTTCTTATGATCAATATCTTAAAAATGTATCTGGTGGAATTGGTATTATTTGTACAAATGACATTCAAGCAAAAACAATTAATACTTCAACAGGTAGTTTTATTTATTCATACCATGTTAATTTAAATAGGAAATGGACCTTGATGTTTGGAGCCAAAGCTACATGGGAACAAAAATACTTGGCTTGGGATAAATTGACCTTTGGAGATCAAATAGATCCATTTAAAGGATTTATCTACGCTACAGGAGATAAAAAGAGAGGTGGAAGTCGTGGTTTCTTTGATGTTTCTTCAGGTTTAGTGCTCTTTAATAAATATTTCAATTTAGGAGTTGCAGCAAATCACTTATCACAACCAAATGAATCAATGATTTTAGGAGAAAATTCTAAATTACCTATGAGATTCACCGTTCACGCATCAGCTAACATTCCTTTACAGAAAGGATCTAAATATTCAAACTCAACTGTCATAATGCCATCAATCATCTATTCTTATCAAAATGGTTTTTATCAAATGAATGTTGGGACATATGTTAAATATGGTAACTTCAACGTAGGAGCTTGGTTCCGTTCAAGAGATGCTTTCATTTTAACAATGGGAATCAATACAGGAAAATTCAAAATTGGATATAGTTACGACGTAACTGTTTCTAGATTAAATAATGGTATTTCAGGTGGAGCTCATGAGATTTCTTTAGGTTTGAACTTAAATTGTAAAAGCAAACCTCAAAAATTCAGAACGATTGCTTGTCCATCTTTCTAAGACTTTTTCACTCTAGTGGTTTAAGGTGAAATTTGTTTGTTGGTTAAAAGGTTTATTCTAATTGAATAAGCCTTTTTTCCGTTTTTAGAGGATTTTTTTTATTATATTTTCTAGCTTTGGATATAGTTACCGCAGGATTTACTTCGCAGCTGCTTCGCGGTGCAAATCCAACGGAACGGGTATATTAAGCATAAAAAAAAGAAATATGGAAGACAAAAAAGCTAGGTTACTTCTATTGTTTATAGGTATGATTTTGGTTTCCAGTGTTCTGGCCTTTTTTGCAATCACAGATAAAGATAATGATGGATTTACATTATTTTTATTAAGAACTTGTGCTGTATTTCTTTTTACTGGAATAGTTGGAATAATTTTAACATTAATTAGTAAGTTTAAATAAAACCATACTGATCTGTATTTGCAATCCTGTTCTAATCCAAAATCCAAAATCCAAAATTACAACCTCACTCCACCGAATAAACCTTCTTCCCCTTAATAAAAGTCATAAAAGCGAAATTCGGCTGAAAGGTTGGTGATGAAATCACTTTATTCTCAAAGATTGCAAATGTCGCATCTTTGCCTTTTTCCAACGTGCCTAAACGAGCTTCTTCAAATGAAGCAAAAGCAGCCCAAATCGTCATTCCTTTGATACAATCTTCAATTGTAATAGCTTCTTGAGTTAGAAAACCTTGTAAAGGTTCGTTTTCTGCATTTTTTCGTTGAACAGCTGCGTGAATTGTTAAGAAAGGATCGATGTTTTCAATTGGAAAATCTGTTCCAATGGCGATCATTCCGTAATTCGCTAAAATAGAACGGTAAGCATAAGCACCTTTTAATCGTTCTTTGCCAATTCGTTGTTCAGCCCAACGTTGATCGCTAACTGCGTGAGTTGGTTGAACAGATGGAAAGACTCCAAACTCTGAGAATAATTTTATCTCGTTTGGATCTATCACTTGTGCATGTTCAATTCGACTTCTATGGTCTTTATTGACATCATTCAGACTTTTGTAAATTTGAAAAATCAGACTATTCGTTGCATCACCAATTGCATGGGTATTCATTTGGTAACCGGTTAATTCACAAATGGTAGCAATGCGTTTCAGTTCAGATTCAGGTGTTGCTAATGCACCAAAATGACCTTTTTTATCAGCGTATTCTTTTTTCAACCAAGCACCATGAGAACCTAAAGCGCCATCTCCCATGACTTTAAAACTTCTGATTGATAAGTTTTTATGTTTGTAAATTCCTTTCTTTTTGGAGAACGCAATATTTTCTTCGGAAGGAGTTAGCATTGCATAAATATTTAGTGAAAGTTGGTTTGAATTAATTAATTCTTCAAATAATTGAATATCCAAATTTTCAATTCCAGCTTCATGAACACCAGTAATGCCATATTGAAACAATTCTTCTTGAATTTCTAAAATCGTTTCTTTGATTTCTTTTTTAGAATATTTTGGAATGAATTTCAGAATCGGTAAGACCGCATTATCAGTTAATATACCGGTACATTTCCCATCTTTCACTTCGATTTGTCCGCCTTCAATTATCGTGGCAGCAGTAATATTGGCTTTTTTCAATAACGCATCATTCACTAAAATAGCATGTCCATCCACACGATACAAACAGATCGGTGTGTTCGGATACATTTTATTTAATTGCTCATTTGTCGGAAATTCTTTGTTTGCCCAAAGTGATTGATCCCAACCTCTGCCGATAATGAATTTTCGATGCGTTCGTTGTTCGTATTTTTCTAAACGAACCAATACTTCATCAAACGATTGTGAATTGGTTAAATCTAAATTTAATTTTTGTTGCACCAACGATAATATGTGTCCATGTGCATCTGTAAATCCAGGGTAAATGTCTTTTCCGCCGGCATCAATATCTTCGTCGGATGTATATTTATTCAAGATTTGTCTTTCAGGACCAACTTCTACAATTTTTCCATCCTTGATCGCAATTGCATCTTGAATTGAATTTTGTTCATTCAACGTATGAACTTGGGCATTGTGAATAATCAAATCAACATGTTTTCCTTTGAAACAAGAAGTTAGGCTTATAAATAAAAGTAAAATGGAAGCAATTTTTTGATACATCTGAATTATTTTAAACCAAAATTAGTCTTTTATGATGATATTTCCCTCCTTGAGGAGGGGTTAGGGGAGGTGACAACGTTAATTTTATTAAAAAAAAATAATCTTTACAAATTTGAATTTACGTTGTCATCCCCCTCGGTCCCCCTTCAAAGGGGGAAGTGAAAAGTATCTAAAGATCTGAATTCTCATTGTCACCCTCCTTAGTCCTCCCTCAAGGGAGGAAAAATTTTATTTCGAACACAACTTTTCACTTTCTTTCATAATTGCTTCAATCCGTGTGTTTTTTGTTCCTAATCGTTCAAAAATTCTTCGATTTTTACAAATGTCTCTTGCTAAAACAACGCCCCTTTCAAGAAATGCATTTTTTTCAACTTGTGTTAAAGTCGCTAAGCAAGTTATCGGATAAAGTCCTGTTTCATCTATGATGTCTTTTAGAGACTTTGTTTTCGGGTAATCCCAGCCTAATAGATTAATTCCTCTACATTTTCCGAATTTTAAAGCATCATCAGTGAAACGGGAATTGGTGACAATCCATCCTTTAAAATTCTTGTGAAATTCGAAGATCTTTCCATGTTCAACAATATCTTGAAAGCGTGAATGGATGTATAGTGGAACTTTTACATCAACAGAAATGCCTCCAATGTTTTTGTATTTACATTCCATCAACATAATTGTATCCTCTTTTCTGCAAATGACATCAATTTCATGTGTTACACAATTCCCTTGAAGAATGACTCCATTTTCAGTTGCATGTCCTTCAGCCTTGAATAACTCCGCAATGTATTTTTCGAACGGAAAACCGGATGGTCCAAGTTCCATGATTCCTTGTTTCAAATAGTAGCGAGAAGCATTGTCAGTCGATTGCTTTTTCAGTAATCGAAAAGCCATACTGTAAATTTTCTTGGTGCTAATTCCTTGATGAATTTGAGCTTTTAAACTTTGAACAATATCTTCGGCTTCATCAAATGTAGCATTTGATTTAATCAATGAATTTCGAAGCTTCTGAAATGAAAAATACTCTTCCTTTCCTGAGGCTTTTTTAATTAAAATATCTTCGTGATTTCCCATTTAGTCTAAAATAAATTCTTGGTTTAATTCTGGAATAATTACTTCTGAACCGATTTCGTCTTGAATTTTCACTCGAAATACATCTTGTGCTTGAGGTTCTCCGTGAACAAGGAAAATCTTCTTCGGGTTTTTTCTAAATGCTTTTATCCAATCCAACATTTCTTTTTGATCAGCATGACCTGACATGGAATCGATGTTTTTAATTTCAGCAAAAATATCGACGTATTTACCATGTAATTTCACTTCTTTCAACCCTTCTTTTAAAGCTCTACCTCTTGTGCCTTCACCTTGATAACCTACCAATAAAATGGTGTTGTCGTGTAAAGGTCCGTATTCTTTCAGATAAGTTAATACTCTACCCCCAGTTAACATTCCACTTGCAGCAATAATGATTTTACTTTCTTTCGTTTTCAAAACTTTGAAAGTATCATGAAAATCACGAATAATTGTAATGTGTTTGCTTACTAAATAAGTCTCTTGAGAAGAAAGTTTATGCCAGTTTGGATGATTCAAAAATATTTCTGTAGCATCAGCTCCCATTGGACTGTCTAAGTAAACGGGGATATTTGGAATTCGTTTTTGTTCTTTCAATTGATTGACTAAGTACATAATCTCTTGTGCTCGGCCAACGGCAAAACTTGGAATAACTAAATTCCCACCTTTTTCAATCGTTGAAAGTATTGTTTCTTCTAAATCATCAATTGGATTATTTTCAGGATGTAAACGATCTCCATAAGTGCTTTCCATGATTAAATAATCAGCATCTTCAATGATGGTTGGTGGTGCTAATAAATCACTGTTTTTCCTTCCAATATCTCCTGAAAAGACAATTTTCTTTCCAAAACATTTCATCTCAATAAAAGCGGAACCTAAAATGTGGCCATTTTTCAAAAATTGAAAAGAAATATTTTCGGAGAGATGAACCCAAATTTCGTCGTGTCTGATTTCAAATTGACTTAACGCTTTTTCGACATCATCTTCTGTATATAAAGGTTTGGCAGGGGCATGTTTTGTATAGCCTTCTTCAGTTGCTTTACGAGCATCTTCTTCTTGAATTTTGGCACTATCCCTTAAAATAATTTCAACTAAATCACGAGTAGGGGGTGTCATCAAAAACTGACCTTTAAATCCATTTTTAACTAAAACTGGAATGTAGCCACAATGATCTAAATGGGCATGAGTTATTATGACTACATCAATTTCTTTAACGTTTACAGGTAAATCTTCTCTGTTTTTTAGTCTTAAAGATTTTATTCCTTGAAAAAGGCCACAGTCAACAAGAATATTTAATTCAGGTGTTTTTAATAAATGTTTAGATCCTGTAACCGTTTGTGTTGCTCCTAAAAATTGAATTGATACGTTACTATTTTTCATGCGAGTATTCATTTATTGACGATTAAAGTTTACTTTATTTTTCTAAATTAATTCTATTTCAAGAGTTAAAATATGATTAAAGTTTTGTTCTTGATTAAACATCGTCTTTAGTTGAAAATCTGTTTAAAAACTAACGTAAAGAACAGCTACTTTCTTTGCTGTTTCTAGAAATAAGACTAAATTTGCACTCAAATTACAATGAGATATGGAAATTCCAAAGACGTATGAGCCGATAAAGGCAGAAGAAAAATGGTATTCTTACTGGATGAACAAAGGGTACTTTCATTCAGAACCTGATGAACGTGAAGCTTATACTGTCGTCATTCCTCCTCCAAATGTTACAGGTGTTTTGCACATGGGGCATATGTTGAACAATACAATTCAAGATGTATTGGTTCGTCGTGCGAGAATGTTAGGGAAAAATGCTTGTTGGGTTCCAGGTACGGATCATGCATCGATTGCTACTGAAGCAAAAGTGGTTCAGAAATTACGTACAGAAGGAATTAAAAAATCTGATTTATCTCGTGAAGAGTTCTTAAAACATGCATTTGTTTGGAAAGACAAGCATGGTGGAATTATCTTGGAGCAATTGAAAAAATTAGGTTGTTCTTGTGATTGGGAAAGAACTGGTTTTACAATGGATCCAGAGTATTCTGAGTCAGTTATTGATGTTTTTATGGATCTTTACAAAAAAGGAAAGATTTATAGAAGCGTTCGTATGGTTAACTGGGATCCAGAAGCGTTAACAGCTGTTTCTGATGAAGAGGTAAATCATAAAGAAGTAAATTCTAAATTATTTTACGTTCGTTATAAAGTTGCGGGAAGTGATGACCAATGGTTGACAATTGCGACTACGCGTCCGGAAACTATTTTAGGAGATTCTGCAATTTGTATCAATCCAAATGATGCTCGTTTCAAGCATTTACATGGGAAACAAGCAATCGTTCCAATCGCTAACAGAACTATTCCAATTATTTTGGATGAATATGTTGACATGGAATTTGGAACTGGTTGTTTAAAAGTAACTCCTGCTCACGATGTGAACGATTACGAATTAGGAAAGAAATTTGATTTAGAAACAATTGATATCTTAAATGATAATGGAACTTTAAATGCGAATGGTTTGCATTATGAAGGAAAAGATCGTTTTGAAGTTAGAAAAGCAATTGAAAAAGAATTATACGATAAAGGATATTTAGTTAAAACAGAAGATCACATTAATAAAGTTGGTTTTTCTGAAAGAACAGATGCCGTTATCGAACCGAAATTATCATTACAATGGTTCGTTTCAATGAAAGAATTGGCGCAACCAGCTTTAGATGCTGTAATGAATGGAGATATTCAATTTCATCCTGATAAATTCAAAAATACTTACCGTCACTGGATGGAAAATGTCAAGGATTGGTGTATTTCTCGTCAATTATGGTGGGGACATAGAATTCCAGCATGGTATTTTGGAACAGGAGCGAATGATTATGTTGTTGCAAAAACAGTAGAAGAAGCAATTGTTTTAGTAAAAGAAAAAGCAGGATTAACTGTTTCGGCTTCTGATTTAAAACAAGATGAAGACGTTTTAGATACTTGGTTCTCTAGTTGGTTATGGCCAATCTCTATGTTCAATGGTTTAACTAGGCCAGGAAACGAAGAGATTAAATATTACTATCCAACGAATGACTTGGTAACAGCTCCAGAAATCATGTTCTTCTGGGTGGCGAGAATGATTATTGCTGGTTATGAATATTTAGGTGAGATTCCTTTTAAAAATGTTTATTACACTGGAATTGTAAGAGATAAATTAGGACGAAAAATGTCTAAATCTCTTGGGAATTCTCCAGATCCAATCGAGTTGATTGAGAAATATGGTGCTGACGGAGTTCGTGTTGGAATCTTGATTTCTTCTCCAGCTGGAAATGATTTACCTTTTGATACTTCACAATGTGAGCAAGGTCGAAATTTCACGAATAAAGTATGGAATGCTTTCCGTTTAATTGATGCGTGGGAAGTTAGAGATATCGAACAACCAAAATCTTCTGCGAAAGCAATTGAATGGTTTGAAGCGAAATTCAATAAAACGTTAACTGAAATCAATGATCAATTTGATAAATTCAGAATTTCTGAAGCGTTAATGTCCATCTATAAATTGGTTTGGGATGATTTCTGTTCTTGGTATTTAGAAATGATTAAGCCAGGGTATGAGCAACCAATCGACTCAAAAACATTGGAAACAACAAAAGTGTTTTTTGAGAAGTTATTGAAATTGATGCAGCCTTTTACACCTTTTATTGCTGAAGAAATTTGGCATTTGATTCGTGAAAGAGCAGAAGGAGATGATATTATTTTAGCTCCTTGGCCAGTTGTTGATTCTGTTAACGAAACGGTTTTAGCTAATTTCAAGTTTGCAGAAGAAGTAATTATCAATATTCGTAACATTCGTAAAAACAACAATATCGCAAACAAAGTGAAAATGGATTTATTCGTTAAAAAGAATAATGAAATAGATCTTTCATTTGATAGTGTTATTTCTAAAATGGGTAATTTAACTCAATTGGAATACGTGAAAGAAAAAGTTGCGAATTCAAATTCATTTATTGTTGATTCGAACGAATATTACATTCCTTTCGGAGATACAATTGATTTAGTTGCTGAAAAAGCAAAAATGCAAGAAGAATTGAATTATACGAAAGGTTTCTTACAAAGTATTCAAAAGAAATTGCAAAATGAAAAGTTTATGGCTGGTGCTCCAGAACAAGTTGTTTTGAGTGAACGTAAAAAAGAGTCGGATGCTTTAAACAAAATAGCAATTTTAGAAGAAAAGTTAGCTGAAATGGTATAATTTATAAGTTAATCAGCAAAACTACCTAGTTTGTCTAATTAATTAGATTTTTATTTCTTTTTAATAAAATATACTTTAAATTTACGCTTAGTGTAATAACTAAGCGTTTTTTTTGTTTTAAACTTAAACAAC
>CANGHX010000142.1 GCA_947453715.1 Flavobacteriales bacterium
ATGTAACCTCTATGGTTTTCTTTATATTCTTTTGGGAAGGCATGTGCCCCTAAAAAAGTTGCTTTGATTTCAATTCCACTTGTTTCTTTTAATCGTTTGATTACTCGCAACATTTTGATTTCAGCTTCAACAGATAAACCATATCCTGATTTTATCTCCAGAGCTCCAGTTCCATAAGATTTCAACAATTCAATGCGTTTCTTTGCTTGTTCAAACAATTCATCTTCTGACATATTCGCCAAACGACCAGCTGAATTTAAAATCCCACCTCCTTTAGCAGCGATTTCTTCATAAGTTAACCCGTGAATTTTATCAATAAATTCCTCTTCACGACTTTTAGCAAAAACAGTATGCGTATGTGCATCACAAAATGCTGGCATAACAAATTTACCGTCCGCATCAATCACTTCTAAATCTCTCCAGTCAAGAATTCCTCCCCAATCTTCCATCGAACCATAATCAATAATCTCTCCGTTATCTATCGCTAGATAAGCATTTTCGATAATTGGCAACGATTTCATTTCTTCTCCTTTCAAAAAAGAAGGGAAATTTTCTCCAGCTTGAACTAAGCCTTTGATATTTTTGATGATAATTCTTGAATTCATACCACAATTTTAACAAAAAACCTTGATTAATTTGAATAAAACAACCTTTATTTCGTTCTAATAATTTAGAACTAAAGAATAAAATCATTAGATTTGTATTTGACTGTGAACTATTTATGTTTCAATAAATTTATACATGAAAATTAATTTATTTATCCTCTCTCTTTTTTGCCTTCTAATATCATCAACATTTTTAGTTGCTTGTAAAAAGAAAAAACAAACTACAACAGAAGAAGTAGCTCCAACCCCAACACCAGAGCCACCATACATAAAAATTTTCACTGCTGATATCGATGGTACATCATTTACAAGCACAACAACTGGTGGAGTTAAAAATATGGATTACCTCATCATTACAGGAAAAACAAATTCTACAACTGTTCAAATTTGCACTTCTGTTTTAAATGATCCTGGCACCTACCCAATTGTATCTTCTTTATCTTTATTAATAGACAATAATGTTAGTTATTTAGGACAATCAGGATCGATTACAATTGTTACTCATGACAAAACTAAACATCAAATTTCTGGTACATTTTCACTTAATGTGATGAATAGTTCAAATGTTAGCAAAACAATAACCAACGGAACTTTCGCAACAACATATTAAGATAAAAATATAATTTATTGTTTTTTTTCATATCTTCATAAATATTGCTAAGATTATGAAGATTCAATTAACTCTTGTAACGTTTTTATCTACTTTTTTTGCATTTACCCAAACATTTACAGGTGGAAGTGGAATAATTTCAGACAACCAAACCATCGATATTCCACTAACAGTTAATGGATTATCACAAAATTCAATTGACACAACACTTTTTGGATTAGAAACAATTTGTTTAAACTTAACACATACTTGGGATGCAGATTTAACAGTTTCAATTGTTTCACCTGATGGTACATCAACTACTTTATTTTCAGGAGTTGGTGGTGATGGTGATAATTTTCAAAATACTTGTTTAGATTGGTTATCTTCAACAAATTTGTCTAGTTCCACAGCCCCATTTACTGGCACTTTCAAATCTCCTGGACAATTTGGAATTGTAAATAACGGCCAAAATCCAAATGGAACTTGGCTTTTAAGAATTCAAGATGGATATACCGGAGATGAAGGAAATATTATTGATTGGTCACTTACATTCGGAATAAATCCTGCTAAATATTTTGATTTTAAATCTTCTAATTTACCGATTGTTATCATCAACACTAATGGTCAGCAAATTTTAGATAATCCAAAAATTGTTGCTGATATGGGAATAATTTACAACGGAATTGGAAATAGAAACCACATAACAGATACTAAGAATGAATACAATGGTAAAGTTGGGATTGAAATTAGAGGTAATTATTCCGCTTCATTACCTCAAAAACCATATGCTTTCGAATTGATTGACAACAATAATAATTCCATTGATTCCTCTTTAATTGGTATGCCTGCAGAACACGATTGGCTTCTTCTTGCAAATTACAATGATAAATCTTTTGCTCGAAATGAAATTCCTTATCATCTTTTTGGTGAAATGGGGCATTACTCGACGAAATGCAGATTAGTTGATGTTTTAGTTAATAATCAATACCAAGGAATATATTTATTATGCGAACAAATCAAACGAGACGCCAATAGAGTAAATATTTCAAAGTTAGACTCAACAGAGACCCAAGGAATAAATAGTACTGGAGGATATATAGTCAAAGTTGATTATTGGGATAATTCAAACTCTTGGCAATCTAATTTTAGTCCAATTACGAATCCTGGTTTAGATGTCCATTTTGTATATTACTACCCAAAACCTGATGTGATTGTACAAGAACAAAAAGACTATATTCAAAATTATATAAATAACTTTGAAACTGCTTTGTATGGATCTAATTTCAATGACCCTGTGAATGGATTTAGAAAATACATAGGAACAACTTCTTTCATCGATTACTTTTTAGTAAATGAATTAACTCGAAATGGAGATGGCTTTAAAAAAAGTAGATATTTTTATAAAGACAAAGATCATTTAGACGGAACATTTGACAAACTAAAGGCTGGACCTGTATGGGATTTTGACTGGGCTCAAAAAGACAGTGATGGTAGCTTAACAGATGGCAGCCAATTCATGTATGGAAATGTGAATGAAGATGTTCATGCTCCAGGTTGGTATATTCGTTTACTCCAAGATACGTTATTTGCCAATGAATTAAAATGTCGCTATAATGAATTAAGGCAAACTATTTTTTCTCTCAATTATATCCATTCCAAAATTGATTCAATTGCGACAACTGTTCAAGAATCTCAAAATTGGCATTTTCAAACATGGGGAAATCTAGGAGTCGCAACTGGTTCTCCTGAAGTTCAAGCCCCGAGTCAAACATATGCCGAAGAAATTCAAAAACTAAAAGATTGGTATACAAGAAGAATTAATTGGTTGGACAACAATATGCCAGGAAACCCTTATTGTTCCTTTGCGAATTTAAGCAAACAAGACCAAAATGAATTTATGATTTACCCAAATCCATTTTCATCTTCACTTACTATTCAATTTACTTCCTCACAAAACGAATTATATACCATCGAATTATTAGATCAATTTGGAAGAATACTTAAAAAAGAAGAATTCAAACCAACCAATATAGGAAATCAGACATATGCTTTAAATCAATTGAATCTCTTAACGAAAGGTGTTTATTTCGTTCGTTTGAGTAATTCTTCTTCTAAAATTATTAAAAAAGTGATGAATTAATTTGAAGTTTAAATTAAATACTTAACTTTGCACTCGCTTATCTAGTCGAGGTAAGTTAAAAACAAGCCCAGGTGGCGGAATTGGTAGACGCGCTGGATTCAAAATCCAGTTCCATTGGAGTGCGGGTTCGATTCCCGCCCTGGGTACAAAACAGAATGGGAAGCAGAATGAGAATGATGCTTCCCATTCTGTTTTTCATCATTTTCAGTCTGCTTCTCACTCTTTCTTGTTTTTTCAGTCATTATTTTTTAGAATGAAAATGACGTTTCTCGTTCTGTTTTTCATTGTTTTCATTCTCTATTTCACTCTTTCTACCATTTTACTTCGCTTTTTTCTTCAAAAAATTCATTCCCCCATTTCGTATTTTCATAATATTAACTAACTTCAATGGAGTTAATTATTAAAATACCCTTAAATCATGTTCGAATTTCAAAAATTAGAAGTCTACAAAAAAGCAAAATCATTTCATTTAAACTGTATCGATATTCTCAAAGAGAATAAAACTAATAAAACCACAAACGATCAGTTAGCACGTGCATCCTTCAGTATTGCATTAAACATTGCTGAAGGATCAGGACGTTTTTCGAAACCAGATCGAAGAAACTTTTTTGTAATTTCTAGAGGTTCTGTTTTTGAATGTGTTTCTATCTTGGATATTCTCCATGACACCGAAACGATTGAAACTGAAAAATTTCAGTCTTTGCTGTTAAATGCAGACGAACTTTCAAGAATCCTTTATGCAATGATTAAGAATCTTTCGAATTAGTTTCCATTGCTTTCTCACTCATTCCATTCAATTTAGTTTTAATGTGTTCCATTTCAATATGTACCGGTACGTATAAAAAATCCCTGATCTTTTCTACTTCTTCATTGGTGTAGTTACTACCGTTTTTATTCAACATCTTTTTGCATTGTTCAATTGAAATTTTTCTGTCTTTTGATTTTAATGTGTCCATCATTTTCTATTTTTTTAGAAAAGTTAAGACTACTATTTGAACCGGATTGACACAAATGTCAGAAGATGTCAGTTTGTGTATGAATTTTGTCGAAGAATTCCTCGTTTTTGTAATTTGCTATGAAATAAAAAGTTTAAGTGTATAAAAAAACTAATTTTTCTGTTTTAATTTTGAAATTGACAGAAACATTACTTCTTTTATCTTTTTAATAATTATTTATGAAAAGACTAGCCTTCATTGCTTTTGTATTTACCACCTTTTTAGGAAACTCTCAATCCGATAAAGTCATTATCGGGGATATAAAAAAAATAGATTCCAAAATTTTAAATGATTAAAGGGAAATTTGTATTTCATTGCCTAAAAATTATAAAGGGAAAGATGATTTACACAAAAAATATCCCGTAATATATCTACTCGATGGAGAATTTAATTTCTCTTCTGTTGCCGGAATGCTAACTGATTGGACAGGGACTGCTCAATCTAATTATCCTGAAATGATTGTTGTAGGAATTGTTAATATAGACAGAAACAAAGATTATACCCCAACACATGCATATATAAACTCTCAGGATTCTCTTATCGATTCTTCAGGTGGTGGAGAAAAATTTACTTCTTTTATAGAAAAGGAATTGATTCCCTATATCAATGGAAACTTTTCAACAGATTCATATAATGTATTGGTCGGTAATTCTTTAGGAGGTCTTTTTGTGGTAAATACGTTGCTAAATCATACTCAATTATTTAATGCATATATCGCAATAGATCCATCTTTATGGTGGGATGATAAGATACTTATCAAACAAGCAAAAGAAAAATTATCTCTAATAAACTTTGAAGGGATTTCTTTATACATGGGAATTGCTAATACAATTGATGGAGGTTGTGATACTTCAAACGTTCAAAATTCTACTATTCCAAGTAACTGCCATCCACAAGCTATTTTTGAATTAGATAAACTGTTGAAAACAAAAACAAAGCAACTAAAATATCAATCTCATTATTATGAAAATGAAGATCATACTTCTGTAGGACTTATTTCAAAAACAGATGGATTAGCGCATATTTTTAAACTATACAAGTTGAAAATTAGTGATGATGAATTTGAAAATATAGACCAAGAGTATATTATTAAAATTGAAAATCATTATAAGACCTATTCAACATCAATACGACATGAAGTAAAAGTACCTGAATCATTTATCAATGAAATAGGTTATTCGTGTTTAAATTTAAATAAATATGATGCTGCAAAATTATTGTTCGAATATAATATTAAAAACTATCCTTTAAGTGGAAATTGTTATGACAGTTATGGCGATTATTTCGTAGAAATTGGAAATTTCGATCAAGCGATTATTTATTTTGAAAAAGCAGTTACACTATCCAATATTCCTGAAACCAAGAAGAAATTGAAAGAACTCAAAAGGTAAAGAAAAAACTAATCATATAATAGAAAATTTTTTGACTATGAATTTTAGTGCTTCATCAACAATTTAAAATTTTCCCAAAAATACTTCGTTATTCTCAAGTTAAAAACACTAAAAATAACAAAATATGAAAAGACTATAATTTAATCTATCAAATTTTTGAAAGTAAAATTTCTTGGCAGATATATTCATTTCCATTTAATACATCTTGAATTGCAAAATTAATTTCTGATAAAGGTGAATTTTTAGTAACAAACCCTTTTGCCCCTGCCTCTAAAGCCTTTTGAACGTATACTGATTCATTATGCATTGTTAATATAATCACTTTTAAATTTGGAAATTTCTTGGTTAAATTTTTTGTGATTTCAATGCCATTTTTTGAATAAGGTAAGTTAACATCCATCAGTACTAAATTTGGATTTAATTTTTCAATTTTTTGCTCAATAGATTCTGCATCATATAAAAGATGTATTTCAGAAAACAATTGACTTTTTTCTAATATTTTCTGCCAAGCTTGTGCTATAAGCTTAAAATCTTCAACAATAATAGCACAATTCTTATTCATGATTTATTTTTTTAATATTTTAATAATTAACAATTAATTTTTCAGTTTTTAAAATATGATCCTCATAACTCAATTTTACAAAATATGTACCAGATGATAAATTATTAATCGATTGAGAACCTTGTTTCCCAGAAACATTTTTATCCAATAATAACTCTCCTACAGTATTAAAAACTTCTATGCGATCCACGTTTATACCATTCCAATTAACAACTGTGTAGCCAATAGAAGGGTTAGGGAAAACCATTGAATTTAATAGATTTGTTGAATCAATAATGATTTCATTATCAACAATATCATTTGTTTGGTCAAAAAAGCTTTTACATGTGTTTTCTTTAAAGTTTTGAATAATTACTGCTGGTTGAAAACCTACACTGTAACATTTAGGCATAAATTCAGCTTTTGATTGGTAAATCATACTCTCAGCATTTGGACTAATGAAAATTTGAGAATTTTTTCCAGAACAATCAGAAAATGTGTTTACAAATATTGTTGCTAAACCTTTATCGTCTATGCCATCTTGATTTTTCAATTTTCCGGAATTGATGTACCAATTGTGATTTGATTCACCTGTGTAAGTATTACAATCAACAGTAGTATTTAAATTGTCGCCATCAAAGAAATTTGAAGCAGTGAAGCTTCCATCAAAAGTATTTTTATAAATTTTGATGGAGTTAGCAAATGAATTGTGTAATTTAATTCCAAATACATTTTCTTGATCCTTATGTAATGTGTTGATAATGTTTTCTGAAATTAATAATGTATTATTTTCTCCGATTTTCATACCAAAACTTTCAAAATCAACTGTGCCAGAAGGTTGAGAAAATTCATTACCGAAAATAATTCCACTTAATTCAGATTCAATATTAATTGATTGATAAACTTGATCGAAGAATGAACCAGTTATTTGTAAAGGTCTGTTTTTGTGGTCTGTATTTTTACTAATAATACCATATGAAAGATTGTAAAATTCATTTCCTTTTGTATCTATTTTTGACATATCAGTTGTAGTATCGGCAGCAACAAAAATAGATGAATTTAATGAATTTAATGCAGTTCCTCTATTTTCACATTGTACATTTACATTACCAAAAAATTTATTTTTTGTCAATGATAAATTCTCTGTGTTTTCAATATTAATAAATATTGGCTGAATAATTGAAGAATCTTGAGCTAAAAAAATTGAATTTGAAACACTGTTTTTTGATTTTGAATTTTTATTAGACTTTACATTAATTGCATTTTGATTATCATAGAAAACAGATTTATCTATTGAAAATTCACCATAAAGAGTAAGCGAATCTTCATTAATAGATGCAATTGCTGTAATTGCGGTGCTAGCATTATGAATACTTACATCATGCATGATTAATTTCCCTGCTTTTTTAGAGATAAAAGTTGAATTTTTACTTAATACATCATTTGAAAGGTTTTTATTATCTCTAATTTCTATCCCGTTCCACTTTGATTTACAAGCACTTAATCCTTTTAAAATTGTGTGGTTTTGAATGCTTAAAGTTGCTCCAGAACTAACTACAATTTGTGATAAGTCGTTACCTACTTGTTGTCCAAATTGGATTTTTTGATTATTTATTTCATAGTTCACATTATTATTAATAATTAAATCACCTTTAATTTTAATAATTCCATCATTATTTGTATCCACCAATGTAAATGTGTTACTTGAAATTGTAACAGATGAAGAATAATCAAAATTTACTGAAGGACCAGAAATTGTTAAAGAAGTTTGGCCAACACAACCTTTAGAGTCAGTGACAGTTACATCATATGTACCTTGAGGTAAGTTAATTAAACTACTACTCGTACTTCCATTATTCCATAAATAACTATATGGAGCATTTCCATTTGTAATCGTTACTGATGCTTGTCCAACTTGACTTTCACAAATAAAACTACTTACTGGAGTTAAATCTAAAGTTAATATTTGTTTTGCTCTAATTACAGCAGCTGAAGCATCAACCCTACCTGCTCCAATAATTCCAATGTAATCAGGATTTTGGGCATCAATATTTTGGGATGTTTCTTTTAATATTTGTTCTACTTCGTCAACAGTTAAACATGGATTAGCAGATAATATTAAACCAGCTACTCCAGTTACGATTGGACATGCAAATGAAGTTCCACCACCTGTAGCATATACTCCA
>CANGHX010000143.1 GCA_947453715.1 Flavobacteriales bacterium
ATAAAATAGGAATTAGCTTTTGATCTTTAAGCGATAAATGATAAAAATCGCGATTTCCTGGATGCGTTTTATTTGCCGAAATGAAAAATTTTGAAGCATCTTGAGATAATTCAGCAGAATAAACTTCCCATTTACCTGCAGTTAATGCTGTTTTCTTTTTTGTCTGAACGTTTAAAGTGTATAAATGGGAATAGCCTGTTTCTTCAGATTGAAAATAAATTGTTTCGTTGTTTAGCCAACCCAATGTACCATAGTCATAATCCCAAGAAGAAATTCCGGGTCCACCAATCCAAGCTTCATCGTGTTGTTTTTCGATTTCAGTAATTTTTCCTGTTTCACAGTTTAACAATACAATCCAACGATCTTTATTGTCTTGCGTTCTAATATCAATAACAGCAGTTGATCCATTTTTTGAAAATACTGCTGCATTTATTACGATAGCTCGATCTTTTTCAAATGGTTTAGAATCTTTTAAATACAATGGTTTCTTACGAATATCAGATAAAATTGAGAAATCGACATATTGAATAGTATCTTTTGATCGATTGTAAATTCCAAGTTTAAAATGATTTTCATTTTCATTCACTTTTGGTCGGGCTGAAGTGATTTTACTGAAACCATCATTCGTAACATGATTTTCAACATGTGTTTCAGTTCCATCATCATATTGTCCTAACCTAAATAATATGAATTTAGCATCATTTGAAAGCTGAATATTTTCAATCGCTTCTTTACCTAAAAATTGTTCTTTCGGAAATGGGAATAAAGTAATTTCTTCTTTTTTGTTCCAAGTATTTTTAGAGTTTTTATCTCTCACATATTGAAAAAGTTCAACTTGTTGTTTTTCTAAGAAAGTTGAATCGTGTTTTTCAATCTCGTTTTCTTTTTGAATGAAATTAGTCAACTGTTGAATTCCTTTTGATTTTTCATTGTAGCAAAATAGATTGTTGTCACTTATGAAATATGCGTTTTCGGAATTTGTAATACGTTGCAATGAGTGAATTTGGGCTGTCGTTTGATAAACAATAGCAATTGATTTATCTTTAGAGTTGTATTGAATTAAAGCCCCATCTAAAATATAATAGCCGAATGAAAAACCGTTTTGTTTTTTGTCATATTCAAAATTTTTCAATAAAAATTCTTTTGTGACTTTGGCTGTTTTTTTTGATTCTAGTGAATAAGCATATAAAGAATTTCCAGGATTTTTATCCGGATTCCAGTTGAAGAAAATGTATTTAGAATCCAATGACCAATAGGTGTTTTCAGGTTGAAATCCAATAAATTCATTTCCCTTCATTATTTCACTTAATACCAAAGAAGATTTATTATTGGATTGAGAATAGGAGTAGATTGAGAATAGTAATACACTTAAAAAGAGAATATTTTTCATTGTTTTAGCTTGAATTTTTTGAAATGTAAAAATAAGAGAATAAATCAATTTAATATTTTAAATCTATGCTTTAATTTCAGTGTTTTATTCGTAATTTTGCACTAAAATAAATAGTGTATGCTTCTTTTTTTAAATGATATCGCTGGTTCTGAAATTTTATTAATTATGATTTTCATATTGATATTTTTTGGTTCTAAAAGTATTCCTAGTATTGCTAGAACTTTAGGGAAAACGATGTATCAAATTAAGGAAGCATCTAATGATGTTCAAAATGAAATTAAAAAATCAGGGATGGACATCAAAAAAGATATGAATTTCTCTAATATTATTCAGGAAACGACAGAAGAAATTCAACGACCTTTAGATCAATATGTAAGCGATATGGAGCATGCAATTAGTTATACTCCACCTAAAAAGCAACCAATTACAACACAACTTGAACCTGAAAATCAAACACCTGTTGAAACGCCAAAACCGTTGGATCAACAATTAGATGCTGAATAAGCGATAATGTTTGAAAAAATAAGCTTTTAAAGACAATACTCTTAGAATGATTCATTAATTTTGTTTTCAAATTCAGAAAACGATAAAAATGGTATTTGATATAGCAGTAATTGGTGGAGGTATTGTTGGAGCAGCAACGATGTACAAACTTCAAAAACAATATCCAGAATTAAACATAATCTTGATTGAAAAAGAGAATATTCTTTCAGATCATCAAACAGGACATAATTCAGGAGTAATTCACTCAGGCTTATATTATAAACCAGGATCTTTAAAAGCAAGAAATTGTATTGATGGTCGTCATGAATTAGTTGCTTTTGCTAAAGAACACGGAATCGCTCATGATATCTGTGGGAAAATTGTTGTGGCAACTGACGAAATTGAACTTGAAAATTTAGAAAAAGTATATCAAACAGGTTTAAAAAACGAAATAGAAGGGATTGAGAAAATTGATGCGAAGCGTATCAGTGAGATTGAACCGAGTTGTGTTGGTATTGCTGGGATTTGGGTTCCATGTACTGGAATTATCGATTTCAGAGGTGCAACAGCAAAAATGGTTGAATTGGCTTTAAAAGAAAACACTTCTAGTGAATTGAAATTAGGTCATGAAGTAACAGCTATTCAAAAAAATGCAAATTCATCTACAATTATTACTTCAAAAGGAAATTTTGAAGCGAAGTATTTAGTATTCTGTGCAGGATTACAAGCGGATAGAATGGCGAAGAAAGATGGTGTAGACTTAAAAGAAAAAGTGGTTGGATTCAGAGGAGATTACTATGAATTGACAGAACAAGCAAAACATAAAATCAAAAATTTAATTTATCCAGTTCCGAATCCTGATTTCCCTTTCTTAGGTGTTCACTTTACACGTATGACAGATGGAGAAATTGAATGTGGACCAAATGCAGTGTTTACATTCAAAAGAGAAGGATATGGAAAAACTGATTTTTCTTGGAGAGATACGATCGATGCGTTGACTTACAAAGGAACTTGGAAATTATTTTTTAGCAATATGAAATTTGGTATTGATGAATATAGAAGAGCTTTTTCTAAAAAATTATTCTTAAAAACTTTACAAAGAATGGTTCCTTCTTTAACAATGGATGACATCAAACCAGGAAGGGCAGGCGTTAGAGCATTATTGTTAAGACAAGATGGTGATACAAGAGATGATTTCAGAATTGAATATCATGGAAATTCGATTCACGTTTTAAATGCACCTTCACCAGCAGCTACAGCATCTTTAGCAATTGGAGGTTACATTACAAAAGAAGCTGAAAAACATTTCGGTTTAGTTAAAGTTGAAAAAGTAGAAAATTAATATGACGGTGGTGGTTGAGCGAAGTCGAAACCACCACTATCATCTTTTTTTAATGAGGCAACTCATCAGCTGAAGGACCATAAACTCCTGGAAGTTTAATATCTAACAACCTAAAATATACACCTAGTTGTGCTCTATGATGAATTAATTGATTAAATGAGTGACGAATCACTTCCCATTTAGACATTACAGCATAAATAACATCAGCATTTCTCATCGTCCAAGTTTCAGTCAGAAAATCATCCGTAACATTTTCTAATTCTTTTTTAGAAAGCTCTATCAATTCATCGATATAAGTCAAAAATTCTTGAGCTGAATTACAATCTTTTGGAGGATATGGATTTTCAGCAAAATTAATTTCAGTTGTTGTCAAGCCAATTTTTATCCATCCTGGAATTTCTGAAATATGAGTAGCTAAAGCTTTTAATGTCATACTTTTTGGATGTGGCTGCCAATCTAATTTATCACTAGGAATTAATTCTAATAATTTTTTTGTGCTTTCGCCTTCGTTTTTTAATTCTACTAAGAATGATTCAATAAATGTTTTCATGTTTTTAATTTTTATGAAACAAATTTATTGAGTGTGAGTGACAACAGTATGTCAGTAGTGTTTTAAAAAATTAGATTTTAGATTTTAATTTTTTATTTATGCCTGTAATTATTTCTTGAATTCGATTCTCAAGTCGAGTAGGAGTAATGATTTTCGCACGATCAGCAAACATTATATACCACCTGGCAAAACCTTCTAACGAACTAGATAAAAAATGCATTTCAACAGTTTCTTCTTTTTCAATTTGTTTCACAAAGCCGTTATAGAATTTTTGATCACCTAAATACATGATGCAATTTTTTTCTACCTCTATGATAACTTCAAATAAATCTTTTTCATCTTTTAAAATAGAATTCAAATAATTATCCAAAGAAGGATGATCTTTTGTATAATTCTTAGCTGTTACAAGAATCTTTTGAATACGATCGACACGAAATGTTCTGTATTCATTTCTTAAATGGCAAAAGGCAATTAAATACCAATGATTCGATGAAAAATAAATACCAACTGATTCTAGTGTTCGTGTAGTAAATTGGAGGTTGTAATTTGCATGGTATTCAATATCAATACATTTATGTTGAGCAATTCCTTCTAAAATAATTTGGATCACATTGTTGCTTTGATTGAAATTTGGAGGAGGAAGAATGTCATTTTTTTGAACGATCAAATGCTTATCAATTTGGTTTAAATAATCTTTTTCAGTTGATTGTAAAACAGCTTTCAATTTCGTTAAACCGGTTTGATAATTTTTAAATGTTTGATAATCTGTAAAGCGTTCAATCAATTTTTCAGCAGTAACAAAAGTAATAGCTTCTTCTCTAGTAAACATTACAGGGGGTAATTTAAAACCATCGACTAAAGAATAACCAACTCCAGCTTCTCCGTAAATAGGAATTCCAGCTTCTTCCAACGAACTAATATCACGATAAACAGTTCTTAAACTAATGTTAAATCGATCAGCTATTTCTTGTGCTTTCACTATTTTCTTAGATTGCAATTGAATCAAAATAGCAGAAATTCTATTGATACGATTCATTACACAAAATTTTTAATAAAAACAATTGCTGAACAAACACATGGAGGATTTCCACAATCGGGGCAAGAATAATTTTCTTTCAAACTTTCGTCATTCCAGAATTTTTTCACTTCAATTAATTCATCAAAACCATTTCGTTCTAGAATTCGTTTAGCATTAACACCTTCCTTACTTTTCCAAGCAAATCCGAGCATTATAGCGACATTATTTTCTTCAATAAGTTGAAGGGAGTCATTTAATAAATCTATTCCTATTCCTTTTTTCTTGAATTGATCCTTGATCACAACAATTTTGGTTATCCCAATTTTTTTGTTTGTTAAATCAGGGAGAATTAATTCATCACAACGCTTATCGCTTAGGTAATCATTTAATTCTTTCTCAGAATAGATTGTGGCAATACTAAAACCGATGACTTCTTTATCATCAGTAATTGCAACTCTAACTATTTGATTATTATTTGAAATACTATCCTTTAGGAAATTTTCAGTAATATAATCATCTCCCAATTCATCATTACACATGAGATGCACGGCATTGATTTCATTTTCTGAAATATCTTTAATTTGATAGTTGTTTTTCACTTTTATAGTTAACTATTTTTAGTTTCTAATCGTCCATCAGCATGTTTTGAAAAACGACTTTTCTCACGGTCGTGAACTTGATCATAGCGAGGCCAAGGCCAACCGCCAAATTGCGTTGCATGGTAATCTTCAAAAGCTTGATTGATTTCAGCTTTCGTATTCATTACAAATGGTCCATATTGAATGACTGGTTCATCAATTGGTCTTCCTTGTAAAATTAAAATGCTAGTTTCTTTTGCTCCTACTTTCAATAGAACTTCTTGAGAGGCAATTAATTCAACAGCATTGTAAATTGGAATAGCTGTTTCATTTATTGTTAATGTATCTCCTTCATAAAAATAAAGCGTACGATTAATTCCTTCAGAGGCTTTTGGTAAAGTCCATGTTCCGCTGGCTTCGATTTTAATATTCCAAACAGCTACTTCGTTTAATTTATCAGCAGCCCAAGAATTTGGTGGTGGAGCAGGAGCATTTATTTCCCCAATCGAACCAGCGATAACTTCAATGTTTGTTGTTTTATTGTTTGAATCAACATGTTTATAATTCGGAATGGTATCTCTCCATAACATTTTAAAATGCGGTTCAACCATTTTATTTTTCTTCGGTAAGTTTAACCAAATTTGAAAAAGCTCCATGGTATTGTCTTTATCTTGATGTATTAATGGGAACATTTCAGAATGTTGAATACCTTTTCCTGCAGTCATCCATTGAACATCACCATCGCCGTATCTACCAGCTGCACCTAATGAATCGGCGTGATCTACAATTCCTTTTCTAACAACGGTAATTGTTTCAAATCCTCTGTGTGGATGACCAGGGAAGCCAGGCACAGATTTACCATGATACATTCTAAAACCATCTTTAATGATAAAATCATCTCCTAAATGTCTACCATCCAGAGAAGTTGTTGGTCCCATTTTTTCATTTCCTTTAGGGAAATAATCTTCATGGTGTACACAAAATAAAAATGGATCAGCAGTTTCCCATTGGAAACCTAAAGGTTTAATTTTTATGATTGGATTCATTTCTTTATCAGAATTTTGATTTTGAATAGTTGAAGATTGACTTGTTAATGGAAAAGCAACGATGGACGAAAGCGCTAATCCAAAACGAGATAAAAAATTTCTGCGAGGTAAATTTTCTGACATTTCTAAAACTTTTTTATAAATGTACAAAGTTTTAGGCAAAAAGAAAGGGTATATTTTATTATAAATATACCCTTTTCATAGTGTAGTGCTTGTTTTACTTTTCTTTAACTCTTTTTCCAAAATTGCCACCATTTTTTAGTTTTTAACATTGATTCTTCATGATTTGTCAATTCATGTTTTGATTCAATGTATTCAGTCCATTGTCCTTTATCAGAACGTACCCATTTTTTATCGATTCCAAGCAATACTAAAATCACTTTTTCGCGGGTTGATTTGGAATCATTCATCGTTGCATTCATGACTCATAAAATTAAATTGTTTATACTGATAACCAGAAGGTTATTTTATAATAGTGTTTCGTTTAACACTTATTATTAAGTTAAGAAAATTAAAGGCTAATAAGTTTCAAAATGGATAAAATAGGCTAGGAAATGAATAATATAGTGTTTTGGTAGAATATATCATTTTTTGAGGGTTGAATTTCGGTTTCCCTCTTTGAAGAGGGATTAAGGGAGATGACAATGATTATTATATTGCGAAGTGAAATAATACAGAATTTAGTTCACGGTTATCCTCCTCCTCAATCCTTCCCGACAAGACTTGGGACAAGCTCTTCAAAGGAGGAAGAAATATTTCCATCTTTGAAGCTGGAATTTCGGTTTCCCTCTTTGAAGAGGGATTAAGGGAGATGACAATGATAATTTTAATTGCGAAGCGAAATGATACAGAATTTGTTCACGGATGTCACCCTCCTCAATCCTCCTTCAAAGGAGGAAGCAAATTATCAATACAGAATTTGGTTTACGGATGTCATCCCCCTTAGTCCCCCTTCAAAGGGGGAAATAATATTCTCGTTTTATTTTAAAATCGAATAATTTTTCTTAAATTAATATCAAATAATAGCCAAATGCACCTCAATAATCAATACAATAAAAATTTAAAAGAGTTTGCTAGAGCGTTAAGAACTCAAACAGTATCTAAAGCAGAAAAAAGAATTTGGAAAGCAATTTTATCTAGAGAACAAACAGGAATTCGGTTTTTAAGACAACGACCGATTGATCATTTTATAGTTGATTTTTTCGCACCTTCTTTAAAACTAATCATTGAAATTGATGGTAATTCACATTATTACAAACCTGAATATGATCGTTATCGACAAAATAAACTAGAAAGTTTAGGGTATACTCTAATTCGATTTTCAGAAGGTGAAGTATTAAATCAATTAGATAGTGTTGATGAGAGAATTAGGTATGTTATTTATTGTTTGAAAGAGGAAAGTGATTCTGGTTTCCCTCCTTGAGAGCTTGTGCCGATAGCTATCGGTAAGGGATTATGGGAGGTGACAACGATTATTTTAATTGCGAAGAGAATCGATACAGAATTGGATTCACGGATGTCATCCCCCTTAGTCCCCCTTCAAAGGGGGAAGGAATATTTCCCTCCTTGAGGAGGGATTAAGGGAGGTGACAACGTTAATCTTAGAAAGGAGTGAATCAATACAGAATTGGATTCACGGATGTCATCCTCCTCAATCCTCCTTCAAAGGAGGAAGTAGATTGTCAAATTCAGAATTTAGTTCACTGTTTTCATACCTTCGATTTTTTCTACAAAAGTCGGGATAAGCTCTCGAGGGAGGAAGAAATACTAAACTATTGATATCACTACATTCCCCGTTTTTTCTCCTGTTTCAACGTATTTTGTTGCTTCTATAATTTGATCTAAAGTATAAACTCTATCAATTACTACTTTATAATGCCCTTTTTCAATTAACTCACCGAAAAACTGTATGTCCTTTTTAGTGTCAACTGGAATTGGAAACAATACTTTTTTACCAAACATTATTGGTTTCAAGAGTGCTAAAAATATATTTTGTGATAAATACCC
>CANGHX010000144.1 GCA_947453715.1 Flavobacteriales bacterium
GAACTCATCATTGAAATCATGGCTTTTACATCAAATTTAACTGAAAGATGTTGTATGTCTTTTGCTGTTAATGTGTAAACAGGAGTTGAATTTAATGCTAAAACTAATTCATCGTGAGTTTTTGAGTGTGTAATAGTAGCTCCGTCTAAAAAGACAGGTTTTGCAAATAATACAGTACCAAGATTTCCAAAACCATCCATAGGTACTGAAACACTATTGGTAGTAATGGTATCCATTTGATCTGTGATCATGACAATATATTCTCCAGCCGGAATTGCACTGATTCTAAATTTTCCATTTTCATCTGCAACAGCATGGTATTTTTTGCCATCATCATCTATCCACGCAATTGCATTAGGAATTCCTAATTTATCTTTTGCGTCAACGACTGTTCCAACTATTTCTCCTAATGCTTGACCTTGAGAGAAAGCTTGACTTCCAATAAGAAGTCCAATAAATGTGATTAACTTTTTCATATTCTAAAATTTTAATGTGTTTTAGAATAAGATGCAGAACTATATTTTATTCCATAAAAAAAGCTGAAGTATTCGTTCAGCTTTTTAAATTCAGTTATTTTTCTGATTAATTCAATTGCAACTCAGCGCTTGAACATGCAAATCCTCTATCTACTTTTTTAAATAAACCTTGAAGTACTTTTCCTGGTCCAACTTCAATTACTTCAGTTGCTCCATCAGCAATCATTTGATTCATCGTTTGTGTCCAACGAACAGGTGCTGTTAATTGAGCGACCAAATTACGTTTAATTTCATCTGGATTTGAAATCGCAGAAGCAGTTACATTTTGGTAAACTGGACATTTTGGTTGGTGAAAAGTCGTTTTTTCAATAGCAGCAGCTAATTCTTCTCTTGCAGGTTCCATTAATGGTGAGTGAAATGCTCCACCAACTTGAAGGATCATTGCTCTTTTAGCTCCAGCTTCAGTTAATTTACTACATGCTTCTTCAACTGCTTTTAAAGCACCTGAAATTACTAATTGTCCAGGACAGTTGTAATTTGCAGGTACAACAACACCTTCTATTTCAGTACAGATTTTTTCAACTACATCATCCTCTAAACCAAGAATGGCAGCCATAGTAGATGGTTCTGCTTCGCAAGCTTCTTGCATTGCTAGTGCTCTTTTTGAAACCAAGAATAATGCATCTTCAAATTTCAGTGTACCATTTGCTACTAATGAAGAAAATTCACCTAAAGAATGTCCGGCAACCATATCTGGTTTAAATGAATCACCTAAACAAGCTGCTAGTATTGTTGAATGCAAGAATATTGCTGGTTGCGTAACTTTGGTTTGCTTCAATTCTTCGTCAGTTCCTTCAAACATTATTTTAGTGATATCAAATCCTAAAACTTCATTTGCTTTATGGAACATTTCTTTCGCTAAATCAGAGTTATCATAAAGGTCTTTTCCCATTCCTGAAAATTGAGCTCCTTGCCCAGGAAAAACGTATGCTTTCATGTGTTTAATTTTTTTACAAATTTAATGATAATTTAATTTGTTACACCATTTTTATTGTAATATAACTCTATCAAATTTTTTGTCAAAAAAAAACCTGTCAAGATATTCTTGACAGGTTTTAATAATTATAGTTTATTCTAATTATTTTTTAACAACAAATTTCTCAGTTGTTTTAGAACCATTAGAAATGATATTTACCATGTAGATACCATTGTTTAAAGATTCAGTATTGATAGCAACTTTTTGAGTTCCAGCAGAAGCATTTGTTAAAGAGTTTGTGTAAACAACTTTACCAGCAACATCTGTTACTGAAATTTCAACATTTGCTGTATTTTTCAAGTTGAAAGATACATTTGCAACTGTAACAGCTGGGTTAGGATAAACAGATACATTATTTACAAATGTATTTTCATTTAATCCACCAGTGTAATCAGCTGATAAACGTATCATAATTGCATTAGGAGAAGATAAACCAATTGAAGTACCTGATCCATCAGCTTTTAAACCAGCAACTGTCCCGTCTGGAGAAGCTTGTGCCATAGCTAAGCGTAAAGTGTTTGTTGTGTTATCTAAACGGTAGAACATTACTCTATATAATGCAGGGTCTAAAGCAGTAATACCTGTCTCTGAATTTAAAGTTAACCAATAACCTTTCGCTGATCCAGCATTTGTTGCGATATCTGCTGCCGTTAAATCAATTCCAACTGTAGCCATTACTTCTGTCCAAGTAGTTCCATCGTAACGTTCTACTGAAGCATGAACAAAATCAGTTGTATATCCTGTAGATTGAGATTTTGGAATGAAAGTTTTAACAGATCCAACCATCATTGTATCAAAAATATTCATGTAGTTGTACCAAGCAACTATTTCATTACCTGTTCCAGAAAAAGTAGTTAAAGTTGAAGTCATAACTCCGTTATCACGGCCATAATCATTACCTCCGATAACAATTCCTCTAAAAGAAGTCGTGTCATTTGCTGTATGAGAATCTGTTACTCCTAAATCTGTAGAAACTATTACGTTATATGTTCCAGCTGTAGTTGTATTGAATGGAGTTGTAATATCAAAAGTATCAACATCTCCCATTGCAAAAGCATTACCGTGAACAATACCAGCGCCACTTGTTGCATTGTAAGATGCAGCAGAACAAGATGCTTTAGTTCTAGCGTTAGCTTGTGTAGCTGTACCATTATTTAATGCAACTGATCTGAAAACTTGACCAGGGAAAGATACTTGACTTGTAGGAATTAAATAATAATCAGCTCCTTGAGTTGTAGCAGCATCTGTACCCATTGTAGAAGATAACATTAAACCATCATTAGCCCATGCTTCAGTGATTTTAATATCATCAACACCCCAGAACCAATCCCAAGCACCAACATAATGTAATCTTACAGATACAGTAGCAGAACCAGCTAAGTTTGCTGTAGTAACATTAACGATTTCGTGTTCAGGATTTCCAGAGTTTGTATTAACCGCAACTTCAGCATTTACTGGGAAAATAATCCAATTTGCTCCACCATCAATACTTACTTCTACTGAAAATGTTTCTTGGAAGTGTCTGTAAATGTTATCAAATTCTAAATATAAACCTGTACCACTTGGTGTTGCAGACAAATCAATGTTGTTTTGAAATTGGAAGTAAGCATCTTGCACTCCTGTTCCTCCAGCCTCATCAGAGTTGATGAAAGCATATTTGTTACCTGTACTTCCTAAACTTGTTGGGAAGTTATAACCATTAGCCGATTGTGTAGCTAAAGATGTTGGGAAAGTTGAAATAACACTCCATTGTCCTAATGAACCTGCAGATTGATTAGGGCCTCCTGAATATAACCATTCAGATGGAGTCTCAAATCCATTTTGCCATAAAACATCACCTTGTGCTTTAGCAACATTTGAATTGTTTTGTTTTGCTGTTTGTGCAACAGAAAATGTATTACGTGATTGTGGAACTGAAACAATATTCTCAACTTTTTGAGCATTTAATGTTAAACCACTTAATAATACACTAGTCAATAAGTAAACTCTTTTCATAGTAATTAATATATTTTTGATAAAATTAATAAAAAATTAACACAACTAATACTAATGTGTTTTTTTTTAAGACGAATGTTGATAAAAAAAGGTTGGGTATGTATTCTATAAAATCAATATAATATACCTGCAATGCAACCTGAAAGATAGGACGTTAGTGTTCCACAAAGTAATGCTTTCATTCCTAACTTAGCTAAATCAGCTCTTCTCTCTGGAGCTAATGCACCGATTCCGCCAATCTGCATTCCTACTGAACTGAAATTCGCAAATCCGCATAAAGCTACACTTGTGATTAATAACCCTTTATCTGTTACTAATGGATTAGCGTAACTTACGTCTGTTAGATTCTTGTAAGCTAAAAATTCATTTACTGTTAATTTTTGACCTAATAATTTTGCTGCATTGTCAACATCTTGAGCAGGAATGCCCATTGACCAAGCCATTGGTGAAAATAATTTCCCAAAAATGTAATCCAATGTTAATCCAGACCACATTGAGCTTAAAATGAAGTTGATTAATGCCATTAAAGCTATAAATCCAATTAACATCGCTATAACATTCATTGCGATTTTAAATCCATCTGCTGCTCCTTGACTTATTGCATCGATCACATTGGTATAATTGCTCTTAACTTCATGTTTGACATGACCCATTGTTTCTGAAACTTCTGTTTCAGGGAAGACTATTTTTGAAATAACTAATGCTCCTGGAGCAGCCATTAAACTTGCAGCGATTAAATGTTCTGCATGAGCTCCCATATTTACGTATACAATCAGTACACCACCAGAAATACAAGCTAAACTACCACTCATTGAAGCTAATAATTCACTTTTAGTCATGGTGGATAAATAGGGACGTATCATTACTTGTGCTTCCACTTGTCCAACAAATGCACTGGCAACATTACTTAATGCTTCAGCGCCAGAAACTTTCATTACAAAATTCATAGCCCTAGCAATTACTGCTACAATTTTTTGCATAATACCAATATGGTAAAATATGGCTACAAGAATACAAACAAGAATAATTGTTGCAGTAATATTGAATGCAAAAATGAAATTTGAAGGGGCGCTGTAATTTTGAACACCGTCTTTCCCTACAATACCTAATCCACCATAAACAAAGTTAGCACCTTCTTTAGCGAATTCTTCGATATGTCTCATTCCGTTTCCTATATATTGAAAGAAAGCGGTAACGGCAGGAACTTTTAAGACTAATACAGCAATGATTACTTGTAAACTTAAGCCGGAAATGACAAGTCTTTTGTTGATTTTCTTTTTATTATTTGAAAATAAAAATGCAATACCTAGAATTACCAAAATCCCGATTAGTCCAATAAATCGTTCCATAATAGTAGTAGTTTAATAGTTTGTAAAGAAATCAAATATTAATTTGAATTTCTTTTATTCATTTCGTCTCTTAATTTAGAGGCTAATTCATAATCTTCGTTTTCTAGAGCAGTGTTTAATTGCGATTCAAGTTCTTCGATAGATAATGAATTGATTGTTTCTTTTGGTTTCTCTATTTTTTCTTCTTCATCTTCACCAAATGCAAAATCATTATCTGAAGAATTTTCATCTAATAATATACCTGCACTAGCTAAAATTGATTCGAAAGTGAAGACAGGACAATTAAAACGAACTCCAATTGCTATTGCATCAGAAGTTCTTGCATCGATTTCAGTTGTCAATCCGTCTTTTTCACAGATTAATTTTGAGTAAAAAATTCCCTCAACTAAATTATAGATAACGACTTCTTTAACTTCAATATCAAAAGAAGTTGCGAAACTTTTAAATAAATCATGTGTTAAAGGTCGAGTAGGGGTCATTTTTTCTAATTCGATCGCAATTGCTTGCGCTTCAAATCCACCAATAATAATTGGTAGACGTCTTTTTCCACCAACTTCAGCAAGGACCAAAGCATAAGCGCCAGATTGAGTTTGGCTATATGATAATCCTACAATTTCTAGTTTTACTTTATTCATGCCTTCGTCTTCACGTTGGGTTTTAGAAATAAATAGGGAAGCGTTTTAAATGCTTCCCTATTTGTATTTTTTGATAAAATTACAATTTTATCTTAATTTTTAGTTATTTGAAGCGTTGAATTTTTTAACGGCTTCAACTAATTTTGGAACAACGTCAAAAGCATCACCAATTACACCGTAATCTGCTGCTTTAAAGAATGGTGCTTCAGCATCTGTATTAATAGCAACAATTACTTTTGAACCATTTACTCCAGCTAAATGTTGAATAGCTCCTGAGATACCAACAGCAATATATAAATTTGGACGAATAGCAACACCTGTTTGACCTACGTGTTCATGGTGAGGTCTCCAGCCAATATCTGCTACAGGACGAGAACAAGCAGTTGCTGCTCCTAATTCTTTTGCTAAATCTTCAATCATTCCCCAGTTTTCTGGACCTTTTAATCCTCTTCCTGCAGAAACAACTAATTCAGCTTCAGGTAATGAGATTTCACCTTCAGGTTTTTTCGTGCTTAATACTTTTACTTTAGATTCACCAGCATTACCATTAAATTCTTCAACTGAACAATTAGATCCAGTTACTTCTGGTTGAATGCTGTTTGGTAATAATGAAATGATTTTATTTTCTGTTTTAACATTAACATTTCCAAACGCTTTTCCTGAGAATACATTCACTTTACAAGAAAAACCACCATCTGTAGAAGGAAGGCTAATTGCACCTGCAACTAAACCAGCTTTAAGTCTTACAGATAATCTAGGAGCTACAGCTTTTGCAATTAAATCGTGTGAAAAAACTACTTTGTTAGCACCAGTAGAAGAAACAGCTGATGCTATCACCTTAGTAATTTGTTGGTCATCATCAGAATTAGCGTTTCTATCAACTAATACTTTTGAAGCACCATATTGACCTAATTCAGCTAATACATTAGAGTCTGCATTCCCAACAGTAACTGCGATTACATCTTCTCCCATTTTTTTAGCATAAGTAATAGCTTCGAATGCACTTTTACCTAAACCATTATTGCTTGATATATATACGATTGTAGACATATTATAATTTTATACTTATTATTAAATAACTTTTGCTTCATTGTGCAATAATGCAACTAATTCATCCATATTTTCAGGATTAATCATTTTGCATGCAGATTTAGCATCTGGCATTGTGTATGAAGTATAAGAAGTGAATTCTTCAATAGAGCTTACCGGAATAACAGTTAATGGTTTTGTTCTTGCAGCCATAATTCCTCTCATGTTTGGGATCCTTTGTTCAGCCATTCCTTTTGCGCATGAAGCTACAAATGGAGTTGAAACTTCAACAACTTGAACACCTCCAACGATTTCTCTTTCTAACGTTGCAGTTGTACCATTTAAATCTAGTTTAGTTGCTAATGAAATAAAAGGAAGGTCTAATTCTTCAGCAATCATACCACCAACTTGAGAACCATTATAATTAATAGTTTCTTTTCCAGTTAATACGATGTCAAAAGATTTTTCTTTTGCGTACTTAGCTATTTGTGAAGCTGTAAAATAAGCATCGTTTGGTTCAGCATCAATTCTTACTGCATCATCCGCACCAATTGCTAACGCTTTTCTAATAATTGCCTCATCAGCAGTATTGCCTACAGTAATGATTGTGACATTTCCTCCAATTGTTTCTTTGATTTCAAGAGCTCTTACTAAAGCATACCATTCATCATATGGATTTACAATGTATTGAACACCATTTTCATCAAATTTCGTATTGTTTTCTGAGAACGCAATTTTAGAAGTTGTGTCCGGTGCTTTACTTATACAAACTAGTATTTTCATTGTGTTATAGATTTTCTTATAAATTCTTAATGGCAAATTTAATAAAATTCATTTATTGATATTAATATATTGACATAATTTCAAAAATGAGTGAATTATTTCATGAATTTAATCTTTCTTTATTAGAAATGTAAAAGAATGAAAAATTAATTTCTTTTTTTCTTACATTTGCGAACTTGATAACGATAATTTAATAGTTACAAATGAAAACAGTACAATTTAGAGAGGCTTTAAGAGAAGCGATGTCAGAAGAAATGCGTCGTGATGAAAATGTTCTTTTAATGGGAGAAGAAGTTGCTGAATATAACGGTGCTTACAAAGTTTCTCAAGGAATGTTAGATGAGTTTGGAGCAAAAAGAATTATCGATACTCCGATTGCAGAGTTAGGTTTTGCTGGAATTGCAGTTGGAGCTTCAATGAATGGATTAAGACCTATTGTTGAGTTTATGACTTGGAATTTTGCAATTCTTGCTGCTGATCAAATTATCAATAGTGCTGCAAAAATGTTACAAATGTCAGGTGGTCAATATTCTTGTCCAATCGTTTTTAGAGGAGGAAATGGTACTGCGGGTCAATTGGGGGCAACTCACTCTCAAAGTTTTGAAGCTTTTTATGCGCATGTTCCAGGTTTAAAGGTGATTACACCTTCTACGCCTTATGATGCAAAAGGTTTATTGAAAGCTGCTATTAGAGATAATGATCCTGTTGTTTTCTTGGAGTCTGAGAAAATGTATGGAGATAAGGGAGAGATTCCAGAAGGAGAATATATTATTCCAATTGGAGTTGCAAATACAAGAAGAAAAGGTACTGATGTAACAATTGTTTCTTTTGGTAAAATAATCAAAGTTGCATTAGATGCTGCTGAAGTTTTAGAGAAAGAGGGGATTTCTTGTGAAGTTATTGATTTAAGAACGATACGTCCAATTGATTTCCCTGCAGTTGTTGAGTCTGTAAAAAGAACAAATAGATGTGTAGTTGTCGAAGAATCTTGGCCTTTAGCTTCTATTTCTTCTGAAATTGCTTACCATTTACAACGATATGCATTTGATTATTTAGATGCTCCTGTGATGAGAGTGACTCAA
>CANGHX010000145.1 GCA_947453715.1 Flavobacteriales bacterium
ATATGACCTGACCTTTTTCTTCAAAATATTCATCATCAAATTCTGAAATTTCAAAAGTTGTGATGGATTTTACTTTACGATCAGAATTATATTTTACTTCCCAATAAAAATTATTCGGTTCATATAATTCTTCCAAATCTTCACCTTCAACATACGACTGAATTTGAACTTGATTTTCTTTGTAGATATAAGATAATCTAATTCCGTTCAATATTGAACTGTAGACTCCAACAGCATCATCCATTTTACAACTCTTCACATCATACAATCGATTTATTGTATCGAATTCAAAGACATAATAATTCATCGTCATCGCTTCTTCTTCAGATATGGGATACATTCCTACGCATAATCCATTAATATCCATGAAAGCATTTCTGTAATATTTTTTAGACTGAGCTTGAAGATTGTATATGAAAAAGAAAAATAATAAACTATAAAATAATTTCATCTGTAACGAATTTGTATTGAAATTTCAGTTAATATAAATTCGAAAATAATCATAATTACCTCTGAAAATCAGACACTACAAATAGTTAATCCAATGTAAAATGTTAATATCTAGAAATTGATGAACGATTTAAAGAATTGAAATCAAAACAATAAATAAATCAGACAGAAAATAATATCTTTGCAACATGAAAATGAATCATATCTTTTATTTTATTTTTTTAGTTTCGAGTTTACTTAGTTGTACAATTAAAGTCAAGGAAAGCCTCAAAGCAAATCAAAATAATCTTGTAAAATATGCTAAAAACTTTAGTTTAACGATACATGAAAATTATATCTGCTTTGAATTATTAAATCCTGAAACAAAAAAAGTTGAGAAAAAATTTGCTCTAATTAAAAATGATTCAATCAAAATACCTGAAGGGTTAACACCTATTTTAATTCCAATAAAATCTGTAATTGCACTTTCTAGTACGCACATAGGAATGCTTTCAAAATTAGACGCTTGCAATCTTGTGAAAGGAATTTCAAATCATTCATATGTCCATGAACCAAGTGTACTTGAAAGTTATAATAAAGGTGAAATCATCGAAATGGGAGAAGAAAACTCAATTCCTGTTGAATCAATTATTCGATCAAAAGCAGAATTATTGATGTATAGTGGATTCGGTAAAGCTTTTCCTCATCAAGAACAATTAGAAAAACTTGGAACAATTTGTTTAGCAAATTATGATTGGAAAGAAAATCATCCTTTAGGAAAAGCTGAATGGATTAAAGTTTTTGGATATCTCACTGGTAAAGAAAATAACGCCGCTATTTACTTTAAAATTATTGAAAAGGATTATTTGAGATTAAAGAAAATTGCTTCAAAATTAAAATCAACACCTACCCTATTTAGCGGTAATTTAGTTGGTGATATTTGGTATTCGCCTGCTGGAGAAAGTTACAATGCCATTTTATTTAAAGATGCAAAAGGAGATTATAAATATGCTCACACTAAAGGAACTGGAAGTACTGAGAATAGTTTTGAACAAATATTTAAAGACAATGTAAATACCAAATATTGGTTCAATCCTGGTGTTGAATCGAAAAAAGAATTATTAAAAAGTCAGCCAAAATTTAAATTATTTGAAGCTTATAAACAAAATAAAATATTCAGTTATACTTTTTCTGGGAATGAATTTTGGGAAAGAAGCGCTATTGAACCAAATCATGTTTTATCAGATTTGATTCGAATTTTACATCCTGAACTTAAATTAAAAAATAAGCTCTATTTTTACAGAACATTAAGCAAATAATGACTGTAGCACGTAACAACAAATTCATTCTTTTCACTTTGGTACTTTTATTTCCAATTTTATGTGGAATGCATTTGTTTGCTGGTGAAATTACAGTTTCTTTTTCAGACTTTTGGAATTCAGTATTGAATTACAATGACGAAAACACATCACAAACGATTATAAGAGAATTTAGAATACCTCGGCTTACAATGGGTATTTTAGCTGGCGGTGGACTTTCAATTGCTGGATTATTCATGCAAACAATGTTTAACAATCCATTAGCAGGACCATATATTTTAGGAATAAATTCTGGGTCAAGCCTATTTGTTGCATTTAGCGTAATGACTGGAATTCCATTTTTAACCTCCAATTTAGGAACAATTTCAAGTGCTTTAATAGGAGCATTTATTTTTGGTTTAATCATCCTTTCATTTTCTTATTTAGTTAAGTCACATATTTCTCTTTTGTTGATCGGAATAATGTTGGGAAGTTTTACAAGTGCTATTGTTTCCATCTTACAAACGATGAGCGAACCTAATCAACTTAAATTATTCACAATGTGGACAATGGGGTCGTTACAGCAAGTAGAATATACCGAATTACCAATGATTATTCTGTTTTTCATCGTCGGAATTGGATTATCTCTTTTTATGATTAAACCTTTAAATGCACTTGTTATTGGTGAAAGTCAAGCTTTAACTTTAGGAATTCATGTTAAATATGTTCGCCTTGCCTTAATTTCTATCACAGCTATTTTAACTGGAATAATCACAGCATATTGTGGTCCGATTGCTTTTGTAGGTCTTGCGGTTCCAAACATTGTAAAGATGATTTTTAAAACGCAATCACATTTAACTTTATTAATTGGATGTTTTTTAATTGGAAGTTTTTTCATGCTTACTTGTGATATTATAATTCAAGTTTTGGAAAGCACCATTCACATACCAATCAATGCTTTAACGTCTATTATTGGAGCGCCCTTTGTAATTGTGATTGTTTTAAAACGATTAGCATGATTGAATTAAATGGAATCGAAATAGGTTATAAGAAACGATTGTTTTCAATTGAAGACATTCAATTATCCAAAGGAAAAGTATATTCACTTATAGGTTCAAATGGTGCCGGAAAAACAACATTTTTAAAAACTTTACAAGGAAATATAACACCTTTAAATGGTCAAATATTAATCAATAAAACAGAAGTTCAACTTTTTGATCGTTTAAAATTATCCCAAACTATTTCTTTTGTCAATTCTAAATTTGATGGTGTTGATTATTTGCGAGTATACGATTACGTTGGCTTAGGACGAACTCCATATACAAATGCACTAGGTAGATTATCTGAAAAAGACCAGAAAATAGTTGAAAATGCATTAACAGAATTAAATATAAAACACTTATCATGTTATTTCACCACTAAACTTAGTGATGGGGAAAGACAATTGGCAGCTATAGCAAGAGCAATTTCTCAAGAAACTGATATCATTATTTTAGATGAGCCAACCGCATTCTTAGATTATGCAAATAGAAAATTGGTCATGCGGGAAATGAAAAAAATTGCTAGTGAACTTCAAAAATGCATTATTATTTCTTCTCATGATTTAGATTTATGTTTAGAAAGTGAAACTGATATTTTAGTAATAAATAAGGAATTAAAAACGTTACAACATTTTATTTCAAATACACTTTCCAAAGAAAAATTAATAGAAATTGGATTTTAAATAAATCAACAAAAAATAATTCTTTCAAGAACCCCTTTACTAAATGCATTTTGTTAAAATATTAAATAATTAGTAATATTAATTTAATAAATAAACAAAAATCTTGTTTTACATTTACACTGAAAATCATAAAAAAGATTGATTTTTAATGTGACGAGCATCCTACAGAAGAATTTCCTTTTCTTCGAAACCGTTACTGTAAAACTAAAACTATAAAATAATATTAACTATGAAAATGGCATTTTCAAGCAAGAATTTGATTGTATTCAATTTATTTTTAATCATTTTATTTTCTAGAAATCATGTAGTTGCTCAAAATCCTTCAACTGAGTTTGAAATCGGAAGTATATTAGTTGACGGTTGTGATGGTGGTAATGAGGGGAAAAATGAAATGGTTCTTTTTCAAAATGGTCCAAATCCGCTAAACATAAATAATATTCGAGTAGATGGTGCTGGAGCAACAGGAGTTGTACAAATTGGAAAGTGGCCTAACACCGGAAATAGTTTTTTAGGTTTTTGCACAACAGTTGGAGCAACATCAAACATCGCTACTTTAAATACTGCTATTACTCAATGTGGGAAATTAATTGAACCTGCTGGTGGAATTATCCCTAAATATGGTAAAGTACTAATCATTACTAGCACGGATTTCACTGCAACTCCTTCCTATTTTGCGAACTTAACTGATACGCTTTATGTAGTTTTTCAATGTGCTGGAAATACTGCAGGACATTTTGTGAATTACAATTCAACATCTTCAACTCGAACATTAATTCTAACGAATACAGTTACTAGTTACAGAGATACAATTAAATATGACCCTTCATTATTATTAAATGCTTCGGGAAATCCAGGTGCTGGAGATGGTGGCGCTGTTCGTTATGCTTGGGATGGAACGCCAACTTATTTCAATAATGGCTGTCAAGCGCCATTTATACCGTTAAGTATAAGTATAAATCCTGTTGGAGCAATTGATTGCCCTACAAATTCTTATGCATTAACGGGAAATGTATTAGCAGGAAGTTATAAAAAAGTATTTTGGGATGGTGGAATTGGTTCTTTTTCATCTCCCCTATCTTTCTCAACTTCATATACTCCAGGTATAGGCGAACTAGGATCAATCACTCTTCGATTCAATGCAGTAGATTTATGCAATGATACGATTCGCTCATTAGTCAATTTAACTATTTATCCTCAACCAATATCAAATGCTGGAAACGATACTACGTTGTGTTCAACAATTCCAGGTTCTATTGGATCAAACCCTATTATTGGTTCAACTTATTTATGGAATTTAGCAAATGGTTTAAGTTCAGCAGTAGATTCTCACCCTTCAATTACGCTTTCAAACGCAACAACTACTCCAACACTTTCAACTTATATTTTAACAGCAACTACCACTGGAACAGGTTGTTCAATTAACGATACAGTTAATATTACTGTAAACCCATTAGATATTTCTACTTTTTCGCTTTCATCCACTTGTGATGGAGCAACAGCTAATGTGACTGGATTAACTGGTGGAACATTTTCATTCACAAATCCACCAATTGATTTAGCCACAATTAATACAACATCAGGAACAATCTCAAATGGAAATACAAATACAACCTATTTGATTTCATACACTTCAAATGGAGTTTGTCCTACAACTACAAATCAATCAATTTTGAGTAGTCCACTAGATGATGCTAACTTCTCATTAACACCGAACTGTTATGGAGCAACGGCAATAATTTCAGGTTTGAACGGAGGTGTCTTTTCATTTACAACACTTCCTTTAGATGGAGCAACTATTAATCCTACATCCGGAACTATCACTAATGGTGTTTTTGGCACTTCATATTCTGTTGATTACACTACAAATGGTAGCTGTCCAAATAATCAAACTCAATTAGTTATCCTTCCTCTAAAAGACAATGCAAGTTTTTCCACTATTCCAACTTGTAAAGGCGGAATAGTAATTGTCAATGGAACAGCTAACGGAATTTTTAGTTTCACAAATCCACCTTCGGATAATGCAATAATAAATTCTAATACTGGTGAGATTACTAATGGAAATTCAGCTCAAACGTATTATTTAACATATACAACAACTGGAACTTGTATCGATTCAAAAAATGATTCAATAAAAGTATTAACAACACCTAATCCTCCTTCATTCAATAGTATATCGGAAACATGTTCTTCAGAGAACTTACCTTTTATTCATCCAGCAACTATTTTAACGGATACAATTAATTGGTATTCTGATTTTAATCTTGTAAATCTTATTTCAACAAAAGATTCTATTCAACTTTTAAATCAAATCGGAACAACGACTTATTATGTGACTTCGATACTGAATGGTTGTGAAAGTTTACCTACTTCAATTTCAGCTACTATAAATGATTGTTCAATCGAAATTCCAACTGCATTTACTCCAGATGGTGATTTGACTAACGATCAATGGGAATTAATTAACATTGATTATTTATACCCAAACAATACAGTTAAAATATATAATCGTTGGGGCTATTTAATTTTTGAATCAACAAACGGAAAATATGAAGCTAAACCTTGGGACGGAAACTTCAACGGTGAAACAATGCCTGTTGGGTCATATTATTTCATAATTGAATTCAACAAAAACAATAAAAAAGCAGAATCAGGAACAGTTTCAATCATTCGATAAAATAATAATGAATCACCTCTTTTGTTCTTTCAATTTTAGAAAGGAAGAAGTGATTTTTTATTAATTTTACAAAATGAATTCTTTTGACGAACAAACGATTAATGATCTTGAATTTTCGACTATTCGAGAATGGTTGGTAAATTACTCCATTGGCCCAACTGCTGAAAAACGTTTGATAGAATTAGCTCCAACGAATCGTTTTGAGGAGATAAAAAATGAATTATATCGTGTTAATGAATTCCTTTCACTTCGTTCGGATGGTGAAAATTTTCCCGCATTAGATTTTGAGGAACTTTTAACTGAAATTAAGTATTTACCTATTAAAAATGCTGTTCTTTCACAAGAAGGATTTTATAGAATTTCTAGAGCTTCCTTAATTGTAAATACTATTCTTTATTTCTTTGATAAACGAGAAAAAGATTATCCTTTATTAGCTGAAATTTTAAAAGATGCTTACTATACCACCGAAATAATTGACTCTATTGACAAAGTATTTGATCGAAAAGGTGCTATTAAAGATGATGCTTCTCCTACTCTAGCTGAAATTCGTCAAAGCATTCGTTCAGTTAAGAACAAGATTAATAAGAACTTTGAAAAAGAAATGCGTCGTTTAACCAAGGAGAATTTTTTGGGAGAAACACGTGAAGCATTTGTCAATGAACGTCGTGTTTTAACAGTAATGTCGACTCACAAACGTAAAATATCGGGACAAGTTGTCGGTTCATCTAAAACGGGTAGTTTAACATTTATTGAACCAGCATGTAACGTTGATCTCAACAATGAATATGAACTTTTATTAGACGATGAACGAAAAGAAATTTATAGAATCTTACAAATCTTAACTGCTGAAATTGCTCATTTACTTCCATTAATCAAAGAATATCAAACCATTTTAACTGAATTTGATTTTATCAATGCGAAAACTAAATTAGCGTTGGAATTAAATTGTAGTTTACCTGCGATTCAAGAAGATACAACTATAGAATTGATAAATGCTGTTCATCCAATTTTGTGGAAAAACAATAAAGTACAAGGCAAAAAGACTTTTTCACAGTATTTATTTATGGATAAGTTTTCTCGTATGTTGGTTATTTCAGGACCAAATGCGGGTGGAAAAAGTATTACTTTAAAAACGATTGGATTACTTCAAATCATGCTTCAATCTGGATTATTAGTTCCTGTTGATCCAAATAGTAAAATGTGTTTTTTCCAACAAATCTTAACAGATATTGGAGACAACCAATCAATTGAAAATGAATTAAGCACCTACTCTTATCGTTTAAAACGAATGAAACGATTTTTGGAAGTTGCTAATCGAAGAACTCTCCTTTTATTAGATGAATTTGGAACTGGTTCAGATCCAGAACTCGGTGGTGCTTTAGCAGAAGTTTTCTTTGAAAATTTATACAATAAAAAATGTTTTGGTGTAATTACTACTCATTATGCAAACATCAAGTTAAAGGCAGACCAACTTCGAAATGCTATTAATGGTTGCATGATGTTTGACACTGAAACACTTGAACCACTTTATAAATTCTCTTTAGGTCAACCTGGAAGTTCATTTACATTCGAAGTCGCTCAAATCAATGGTATCCCAATGGAATTGATTGAAGATGCCAAAAGCAGAATGGATGATCGAAAAGTCCGTATGGATAAATTGCTAAATGAACTTCAACGGGAAAAAACTTATCTTGAGCGACTAAATAAAGAACATATTGAAGCACAAGAATTAGCTCAAAAGGCAAAAAATGAATTCCTTGAAAAGAAGTCAAAATTAGAAGAGAAATTAAAATCAATCCAAGAACAAAACGAAGTCAATAATAAATTCATTTCGAGTGGAAAAAAAATGACTTCTTACATTCAACGTTTTGTGACTAGATCTAAAAAGAGAGACATCAACAAACCATTAATTGATGAGATTACCAAATACATTACCGTTGAAAAATCAAAAATCGAGGAAGCAGATCGAATCGAAAAATTAAAACTAGAGTCAAAACTTCCAAAAAAAGTCACTAAAAAGCAAAAAGTTCAAATTGAACGTGACGAATATGAACGTGCAAAAATAGTTTTAGGTTCAACCGTTAAATTAATTGCTACGAAGCAAAGTGGAACTGTTGAAGAAATCAATGGAGAAATGATTACTGTCGTTTTTGGCTTCATGCGTATGAAGGTTGAACGAGAGAAATTGATGTGGGTGAAATAGATTGGTAGATTACAGATTAACAAATTGCAGATTACAGATTGCAG
>CANGHX010000146.1 GCA_947453715.1 Flavobacteriales bacterium
CCTACATGCATTGTGGTATTTTACAAAGTGGGAGTGGATTCTCTATGTTCGCCTATTTTTCAGGATTTCAAAAAAATAATTCTGTCGATTTAAAAGTTGAAACATCGACAGGTACTAATTCATTGATAGAAGGATGTGAAAATGCTCAAATAATAATCACTAGAGAAGATGCATCGGCGGATGAAATAATTTCAATTTCTTCCATCGGAACTGCCGAAAACGGTGTGGATTTTGAACAGCTTCCATTAAAAGATACATTAGTGCACAATCAATATGCAGATACGATTTACATTAATACACTTTTCAATGCTCCAACCGAAGGAAATGAAACAATTCATTTAGTTTTAGAATACATTGACCATTGCACAGGAATACTTCATTCACTTGATACAACTATTATTTTGACTGATTATTTCCCAATGATTGCTTCTACCAACGATTCAATTAATGTTTGTGATGAAACAGATAATTTATTTAGTTTATCTTCAATCATTTCAAAAGGAAAACCGCCATATTCGTATTCTTGGTCGAACGGAATTGGAACGAATGATACAATTGTTCAATTTACGAGCAATTTAACACCTAACTTGAATACCTATACAATGTTTGCTTTTGATGATTGTAATAATTCAATTTCAGTTCCATTCAGTGTTTATGATCAATGTCCTATTACTGTTCCAAATGTAATCACAGCAAATAATGATCAGGTCAACGATTTCTTTTTGATTAAAAATTTAGAAGATTATGATCAAATAAAAGTTCTTTTCTTAAACCGTTGGGGGAATGTTGTCTATGAAAATGAATATTATGATAATTCATTTGATGGTAAAAATAAAAATTTAAGAGAATTACCTGCCGGAGTTTATTTTTATAAAGTTGAAGTTGTAAGCAATAAATATGATTACTCAACTTCAGTTTTTGGTTCAAATGTGATTACAGGTTACTTGACAATTATAGAATAACTCACAATTATCATTTAATTATTAACGGTTATACAGTGCTGTTTACAAAGCTAGATTTCAATAAAATAATAACTTATTTTTGTTCTGTACTCAAAGTACATTGTAGTTTAGTTTAGTAATGGTTAGGTACTAAAAAAGAGCTTTAAGATATTTCTTTCAGCTCTTTTTTATTTTCATAATCGCATATTCAAATAACAATATACTTTGCCATTCCATCTTGAAATTGAACACTTGTGTCTTTTTTTTTAACATATATACAGTAAGGACCTTAAAATTTGAAATCAACCCAAAAGCTACGTAAATTTGTCATGTAGTTAGTAGTAGTAGTTTAGGTAAAAGAAAAGCCTTTTTTAGAAGACATCCCTGTCAACTCTAAAAAAGGCTTTCTTATTTTAGTTTAATATGAACTAAATAGTTTAATGTTTATTATTAACTTCGTGTAAATAGATCTACATATGAATCACGATTTAATAGTTTCCGAAACAATACAAATTAATACATCCAAAGAAAGAATGTGGGATGTGCTTACCAATCCTGAAATTATTAAAGAATACCTTTATGGTACAGAAACAATTACAGATTGGAAAGTTGGAAGTGAAATTATTTTTCAAGGTGAATATGAAGGACATCAATACAAGGATAAAGGAATAGTAGAATCGATTAATTTTTATCAAAGTTTAAGCTATTGGTATTGGTCTGGGTTTTCGGGAGCCGAAGATTTAAAAGAGAATTATTCGTTAGTTTCTTATACAATAGATGAGGTTTCTGATTCAGAAGTTAAATTTACATGGACTCAAAAAGGATTTTCTTCTTCTGAAGGTTTAGAACATTCTCAAAAAGGCATGGGAACACTTTTGAATTCTATTAAACTGATAGCTGAAAATCAAAAATGATAGATCATCTCATATTGTTTATTGCTTTAGCATTAATAGCTGAAATAATTGGAACTGTAGGAGGATTTGGTTCTTCACTATTTTTTATTCCAATAGCTAGTTATTTTTTAGATTTTCATTCGGTTTTAGGAATTACTGCGGTTTATCATGTAATGAGTAATTTAACAAAAATAGCTCTCTTTAGACAAGGTGTCGATAAGAAAGTGATACTTTGGATCGGAATCCCTTCAGTTATTTTTGTGATAATTGGCGCGTATTTAAGTTCTTATTTTCAAGCAAAATGGTTGGAATTATTTTTGGCAGTTTTCTTAATTGTACTTAGTATCGTTTTATTTGTTTATTCAAATATTAAGTTAAAACCAAACTTTGTAAATTCTTTTTCAGGAGGCGTATTATCAGGTTTTCTTGCAGGTGTAATTGGAACTGGAGGTGCAATTCGAGGTATTGTATTAGCATCTTTTGATTTATCACCTTCTGCTTTTATTGCAACTTCTTCTATTATCGATTTATCCATTGATTTGAGTAGAAGTGTTGTATATTTTTTTAATGGTTTTATTCACACTCACGATCTGTACCTGCTTCCTATATTAGCGGTAGTAAGTATTGTTGGGACATTTTTAGGAAAGAAAATTGTTTTAAAACTTTCTAATAATCAATTTAAAAAAGGAGTGTTGATTCTTGTGTTTGTGACTGGTATTGTGAGTTTAGTTAAGAATGTATTCTGATAGTATAGTTGAATATACTGATGTTTTGAATTCTAAAAAAAGAAGTAAATTTGTGCTATGCAAAAATCAAAAATTAATAGGGTAGAAACAGGATTGTTTTCAGGAATCAGCAATCGGTTATCTTATCACCAAAACACCCTTGAAAAATACATTCAACAACCTTTTTCTTTAGAAGCATTCGAGAAGCAGATTAAATTAAAAACAGAAAATTATTCTTCTCAAAATCGTTCGGTTTTATACGATGCAATTCAACTTCAATATGCTGAAATTGAAATTTCAGATTCTGTAAAAACAAATATAGAATTATTGAAAGCTGAAAACACTTTTACTATAACTACAGGTCACCAATTATCAATTTTCACAGGTCCTATCTATTTTATTTACAAGATTTTACATGTTGTTAAGTTGACTAAAGAATTAAAATCGAAATATCCTGAATCAAATTTTGTCCCAATTTTTTGGTTAGCCTCTGAAGATCATGACTTTGAAGAAATACAATCAGTCACTTTATTTAATAAATCACTAAAGTGGGAAACAGATCAAAAAGGTCCTGTTGGAAGGTTTGATTTTGAGACTTTTAAGCCAATAATTAGTGAATTTAAAGAATTGTTTAAATTAGAGGATTCTGAAGTTAAGAATTTACTCGAAAAATATAATGGATTAACTTTAGGTAAGGCTACATTTTCTTTTGTGAATGAGTTGTTTAAAGATTTTGGTTTGGTTCAAGTTGATGGTGATAATGTGTTGTTGAAAAAACAGTTTTCATCTATTATGAAATCTGAATTAGAGACCTCATTTTCATTTCAAGCTGTACAAGCAACAAATAACGAATTAACAAAAGAAGATATTAAATTACAAGTCCATCCTCGAGAAGTAAATTTGTTTTACATCGAATCGAATTTTAGGGAACGTATTCAAGTAGTTGAAAATGATTTTTTAATTGAAGGAAAAGGAACGTTCTCTAAGGAAGAGTTATTAAAAGTTTTAGATTCTAATCCTGAAAAATTTTCGCCAAATGTGATTCTGAGGCCGCTTTATCAAGAAACGATTTTACCAAATCTATGTTACCTTGGTGGTGGTGGAGAAATGAGTTATTGGCTACAATTAAAGGGTGTTTTTGATTCAGCTAAAATTGTCTATCCTTTAATTCAAGTTAGAAATTCGTTATTATTTATAGACGCTGGTTCAGAAAAGAAAATGACAAATTTAGGTTTGATTTATTCGGATCTTTTTAAAAATTTAAATGATTTAAAAAAACAATATGTTTTGAGAAATTCTTCTCAAGAATTAGATTTTTTTGAATTAGAAAAATTGGTTAAAGAATTTGATATTCAATTGAAGGAGTTAGCTAAAAAATTAAATCTAGGTTTAGATAGTTATGCTGAATCTGAAATTACTCGTTTTTCAAAACAAGTGGAAGGAATTGAACAGAAGATGATTAAAGCGGAGAAAACCAAACACGAGCAAAGCTTAAATCAAATTGATCAATTAAAAGAAAAATTATTTCCAGGAAATGGTGTACAAGAGCGATCGATGAATTTCTTTCAATTATGTGCAGATGGACAAGTTTTTCATCATTTGAATCATATTTATGATGTGATTGATCCCTTTGAAAATGATTTAATTATTTATTAATTCATTTGTGTTTTTAATATTTAGCAATAAAATATAGCTCATTTCGTTTCTAGTACATATTTTTGTTCAATGCGTTTTATAATAATTCTTTTATTCATTTTAAATTCAATTGCTTCTTTTGCACAAGAAGTTCAAATAGTTGGAAAATGTATTGATAAAAGAGGTAAAAATATTGAATTGGTTGAAATCTCTGGATTTGAAAGAGTTTTAACTACTTCAGATTCACTTGGAAGATTTGCATTTTCTGTTACTAGCGAAAGTGATACAATTCAAATTCAATTTAAATATTTTGGAGAAACGTTGAACAAGCGAATTGTTCTTACAAATAAATCAAAAATAGATTTAGGTGAAATCCGTTTTAAATTTGAGGAAGTGGATGTAGTAAGAATTACAACAAGAAGAGGTGATCCATTTGATATACCAACGTTACCGTATTATGACGTTCAAAAAATTCCGATGGGAAGTGTTGAACGCTCCTTAGTCTACACTACAGCAGCAACATCAAACAATGAATTGACTTCTAATTACAATGTAAGGGGCGGAAGTTATGATGAAAATTTAGTTTACATCAATGGATTCAGTATTAATAGACCATTTTTAACTCGAACAGGACAACAGGAAGGATTGAGCTTTATCTATTCTTCGCTGGTGAAAGACATAAAATTTTCTGGTGGTGGATTTGATTCTCAATATGGAGATAAATTGTCATCTGTTTTGGATATTACCTACAAGACTCCTACCAAATTTAAAGGTTCTGTGATGGCTTCACTACTTGGTGTTGAAGCACATTTAGAAAATAAAATCGGAAATCGATTTACTTATTTAGTAGGGGCAAGGTATCGTGCTAATGGTTATCTATTAAATTCATTGCCGACTAAAGGTTCGTATAATCCAGTTTTTATGGACGCTCAGTTTGTGACCAATTTTGCAATAAATGAAAATTTAACTTGGTCAGTTATCGGACATTTTTCTTCGAATAACTATCGTTTTTCTCCACAAACAGCTGAAACAGATTTTGGTTTGGCAAACGAAGCTTATCGATTTAAAATTTATTTTGACGGTCAAGAAAATACGCTTTTTCAGACTTTTACAGGAGGAACTTCTTTAAAATGGAATCCAACGAAAAAAACGAAATTAGATTTTTATGCAACAGTTTTTCATTCAGATGAGAGAGAGTATTATGATATTCAAGGGCAATATTATTTAAATCAACTGGAGACAGATCCTTCAAAAGATAATTTTGGTGATTCAATTGCCTCTTTGGGTGTAGGGACTTTTTTAAATCATGCAAGGAATCGATTGAATTCTTATATTTTTAGTGTATATAATAATGGTGAGCATCAATTTTTTAATGGATATAAAAATGATGAACGAACTAGATATCAAAATCACAAACTAAAATGGGGAATTAGTTATCAGCATGATCAATTTCGAGATCTTTTAAGTGAATGGAAAGTTTTAGATTCAGCTGGTTATTCTTTGCCATATGCAAATAATCCTGATTTTGAATTATACCAAACGATTAAAAGCAAGTTGAATTTGCAAAATCAGAAAGGATCAGGATTTTTGCAAATGAATTCAATTTGGTCAAAAATACAATTAAACAAATTTGTTTCAATTAATAAAATAACAAAAGAAAAAGATTCAACTGGAAAGAAAATAATAACGAATCACTATTTCTCAGATACAATCAAAGAATCCTCTTCGAGGTTAGCCTTAAATTACGGTACCCGATTTGGATATACGTCTGTCAATAAGGAATTTTATGTAACACCAAGAGTTTCATTAACCTATTTCCCTAGAGTTTATATGGTTGAAAATAATCGTGTCGTTCGAAGAGATGTTCGTTATAGATTATCAACTGGATTGTATTATCAACCACCAATTTACAGAGAGTTTAGAACGGCAAAAGGTGAATTAAACTTAAATGTGAAATCACAAAAATCTGCTCATTTCGTTTTAGGAACCGATGTGTATTTTAATATGTGGGGAAGAAAATCCCCATTTAAATTTACAGCAGAAGCTTATTACAAATACATGTGGAATGTGAATCCATATTATATTGATAATGTAAGAACAATTTATTTAGCCAACAATGATGCTGTAGCTTATGCTTATGGATTGGATTTAAATGTAAATGGTCAATTTGTAGAGGGTATTGAGTCATTTTTTAAAATGGGAATTTTATCTACAAAAGAGAATTTATTACATGATTCTTACTACAATTATTTTAATGTGGATGGTGAAAAAATAATTCCAGGAGTGACTCAAAATCAAAAGGTCGTAGATAGTTCAATTGTTTATCCCGGTTATATTCCAAGGCCAACTGATCAATGGGTTAATTTTGGCGCTTTGATTCAAGATAGAATGCCTGGTCACGAAAGTATTAGTGTTCAAGTTGGTGTGCAATATGGAACGGGTTTACCTTATGGACCACCAACAGGAAAGAGATATCAAGCAATTTTGAGGCAAAAGTCATATTTCAGAGTTGATATTGGAACGTCGTATGATTTGCTATACAAGAAGAAAGATAATTTCAAAAAGATACGTGAACATTTTACGGATGCTATTATTTCATTAGAAGTTTTTAATTTATTAGGTATAAATAATATACTTTCTCATCAATGGATTCAAACAACTGATGGAAATATGTATGCTGTTCCAAATTATTTGACTCAAAGAAGGTTTAATGTTAAAATGATATTGAGGTTTTAGAACATATTATGCTGACTGAGCGGAGTCGAAGTCAGCATGCTTTTTATCTATTTTTACTCGTTGGCTAAGCTGAATCTATTTTGTTGGCTGAGCGGAGTCCGAAATGTCGGACGAGCCAACTTTCCTTACTCTTTTTCTTCCTTCCATATAATTAGCAATCGCTTCTTTTGAAGTATACCAATTTTTCCCTTCTTTGTAGGCATCAATTTTCCCTTGACGAGCAAGAAGACTAATGTAATCTTTACCATATGGACTTCTGTCTTCACTTACAATATTATTAATTGTATCATATTCTGATGTACTATTTGGAAGTGATGAAATATAAATATTCAACGTTCTTTCAATAGCTTGAATCATTAATAAACACAAACGATAATAATTTCCATTATTAGCTTGATTTAATGCTTCGTAATATTTTTTTCGATCAGCTTTTAAAATGATTGCTGGAGGAAAACCTGCTTTCATCAATATTAGATTCATCGCTAAACGAACAGTTCTGCCGTTTCCGTCAAAAAATGGGTGAATCCAAACAAATTTATGATGAAAGATCGTGGCCATTTCAATTTCATTCAAATGCATTGGATTTTCATTTACAAACTGCACTAATTCATCAAATAAATCAGGAACTTTATTTGCATTCAGAGGTGTGAAATTAGCTCCATTTATACGAACGCCGCCTGTACGAATTCTTCCGGCAAAATGGTCTTCAATATTATTTAACACCAAACCATGTAAATTAAGAATGTCAATTTCTCTGAAAAAATAATCTGGTTTTACCAAAGTATATAAATAATCAATCGCTTTATTGTGATTGAAAGTTTCAAAATGTTCTCTTAAACTTTTTCCTTTAATTGTAATACCTTCTTGAAGTATTAATTGAGTTTCACGAAGAGTAATTGTGTTTCCTTCGATAGCATTGGAATTGTAAGTCCATTCAAAAGACAAATTTTCTTTTATTTTCTCAATAATAAATGAAGGGAACGGACGGTTTTTATCTAAAATCGTTTTCTTTTCATAAAGTCGATCAATCATTGGTTGAAGTTCTTCCAGCTCTTTTAAATTAATGTCCCACATCTCATTTTATTTTAATATCGCTAATGTACAAATTTTACTTATAACGATATTAATTTTTTCTACTTTTTTCTATTTTCTTCACGCATTTTTTGTATTTTCGTACTCCTTAATAAAATGAAAAAAGATTATAACTAAATGGAAAAGATAGAACCGTATAAACCAATCAATAACGTTCGAATAGTTACTGCTGCTTCTTTATTTGATGGACATGATGCTGCGATAAACATTATGCGTAGGATTATTCAATCGACAGGTTGTGAAGTAATTCATTTAGGTCATGATCGATCAGTTGAAGAAGTTGTAAACTGTGCGATTCAAGAAGATGCTCAAGCAATTGCAATGACTTCTTATCAAGGTGGTC
>CANGHX010000147.1 GCA_947453715.1 Flavobacteriales bacterium
CAACGCTAAGACAGCCTTACGTATCGGATTAAAGTACATTGTTAAGAATCCACTTGATAGTTGGAAAAAGGCAACGATTCAAAAGTTAAAAACAAGACATAAAGAAGAGGCTTTTGATTTGATTATTTCTTCGTATTCTCCTCAAGAAGCACATTTAGTAGCGATTGAATTTTGTAAAGAATTCTCCAATGTTCCGTGGATTGCAGACATGAGAGACGAAATGAGTTCAAATCCATACATTGATCTGAATACAAAAAATACATTGAAGGCAATTGAAGAAGATGTCAATAAATACGCTTCAGCAATTACTTCAGTGAGTAAACCAATTGTAGATGATTTTCGTCAAATCTGTCCTTCTGTTTCATTTTTTGAAGAAATAAGAAATGGATTTGATCATGAAATTATATTTGATAAAGAGAAAAATTTAAATAATTCAACATTTAATCTTGGTTATTTCGGGACATTTTATGGTGAGATTAAGCCTAATAATTTCTTTAAAAGTTTAGCTATTTTTAAAACTGAAAATCCAGGATTAACTATTAAAATGAATGTTTTTGGAGGTTATAATAATTACAATATACCAATTGAATTAAAAGATAATATTATTAAATATCCTAAACTTGATTACACTGAGGCGATAAATAAAATGAACGAGATGGATGCAAATGTTATGTTACATCCAAGTGGGGGTAGAAAAGGAGTTTACTCAGGGAAATTATTTGATTATATTTCAGCACGAAAGTCTATTTTAGCTTGTGTAGATAAAAAAGATGTTGCTGCTGATTTAATTACTGAATTTAATTGTGGTTATGTGTCAGATTTTCAAGATGTAAATGGAACTGTTATTATTTTGAATCAGTTGTTGGATGATAAATCGAATGATAGGATAAGACATGCGAATTCAGAACAAATAGCTTCATTGCATCGAAAAAATCAAGTCCAAAAATTGGCTGAATTAATAAATCAATTAACTCAAAAATGAAAATACTAATTGTCGGTTCAAATTCAATTCATGTTTCCTCTTATGTCAAAAGTTTGGCAGAGAAAGAGTCAGCTATTTATCTATTGGCTGAAGAGAAATGCGATTTTGATCAAGTAAAAGAAGAACATTTAGTCAATTTTAGAAGTTTAAATCCAGTTTCGATTGTAAAAAATTATTTGCGACTTAAAGCTATATTAAAGTCGCTTCAACCAGAAATTATTCATATTCATCAAATAAATCGTTTAGCTTATTTTGTTTCAAGAGCTGCGTCGAAATTACAGTTGCCAATTGTATCAACAGCATGGGGGAGTGACGTTTTGTTGATTCCATTCAAAAATAGTTTCTTTCGATTTCTGACAACAAAAACACTACAGCGATCTAATTTTGTAACTGCTGATGCAAACGTGATGGTTGATGCGATGCAAAAATTAGATAATTCAGTTTCAAAATATAAACTTCTTCAATATGGAATAGAATTGGTAGATGAACAAGAAAAATTAAACATTGTTTATTCAAATCGACTACATAAATCTCTATATCGAATAGATCAAATCATTCGCTATTTTAATGATTTCAGTAAAAAGCATAGTGATTGGAAATTAGTTGTTGCTGGGTCAGGTGATCAAACGGATCTATTGAGAGAACTTGTAAATGAAAATCAATTGAGCGATAAAGTTGAGTTTGTAGGTTGGTTAAATGCCTTAGGAAATAAAGAGTGGTATTCAAAATCAAAAATTTATATTTCTATTCCAGAATCGGACGGAACTTCGGTGAGTGTATTGGAAGCTATGTCTGCTGGATGTATTCCTGTTTTATCCGATTTACCAGTTTCTCATGAATGGATTGTCAACAATGTCAATGGAATTATTGAAACGACAGAAGAAAATCCAATTGAAAAAGCATTGGGACTTAATTTTCAAGAAGCAAAACTTTCGAATAAGCAATTGGTGAAAGAAAAAGCCTCAAGAAATGCTTGCACAGATCAATTTATTGAATTGTATAAAAAGTCAATTGGGAAATGAAAGTCGAAATGAAATACATACAATTATTAAGTATTTATCTTGGATTGGTCGCTTTTGGTGTAGTAGTACTTCCTAAAATGACTGGTTTGTTTTTATTGGGACTGATAATTATTGTTGTTTATGGCTTCATTAAAAAAGAGTTGATTTTTAAATTGAACAAATTAGGATCACTTTTTATATTAATGTATTTAGCTTTTTTGATAGGAACTATTTTTACACACAATACGCCTTTAGCTCTTCGATATGTTGAGAATAAATTGTCGTATCTGTTATTTCCACTATTGTTTTCATTCAAGCCAAAAGAAGAGTTAAAATTAAATTGGAGTTATATTGGATTTATTTCTGGAACTTTATTGATAACGTTATTAGGTCTAGTTAAAGGAATTTATTGTTATTTAGGACCAACAGGAACGAGAGGATGTATTCTAGCATCTTCAGTTTCGCCTTTTATACATCCAACTTATTTATCTGTGTATTTAATGATTTCAATTGGAATTGTTTTAAAAGGATGGAAAGAAAAATGGCTTTATTTTAATAAGAAATGGATGATTCCTTTTCTGATTTTTGCAATTTTAATGCAAGGTTTGTTGTTAAGTCTTTCAGGTATATTGTTTTTATTCATTTTAATTGGGATCTATTGCCTTTATTGGCTGAAAAAGAAAGTGAAAAAGCTAATCTTTTACATTTCAATTCTAGTAATGCCTTTAATTGGTTATTTTTCGATTACAAATATTCCTCAGATTGAAGGCGAATGGTACAATGCGAAATGGTATGCAGATGAATACTTGAAAAGTCCAGATACTTTTGTGAAATCGAGAGTCTACCCAATGTCAGGTACGGAAGTTCGAATTGTGATGTGGACAGCTGCGGTGAAAGCCATTCAAAAACATCCACTTGGTGTAGGAACGGGGAATGTAGATGAATATTTAGCAAAAGAATTAAATTTATTAAATCAAAAGGAATTAGCAAAAGAAGAGTTGAATCCTCATAATCAATTTTTTCAAACAACATTAGAAATTGGTGTTTTTGGGATACTAATTTTACTTTCAATAATCGGTTGTGGATTTTATGCTGCATTTAAAGAAAACGATTATTTATTGATGTTGATTGTTGGTAGTTTATTCTTTAATTCCCTTTTTGAATCAATGCTACAACGACATAGTGGTATCGTTATTTACACTTTTTGGATTTGTTTACTATCTATTCTTTATTTGAATAAAGAGAAAGATCAAAAAATAGGATAAGATGAGATTATTAATATTGACACAATATTATCCGCCAGAAATTGGTGCGCCTCAAAATAGACTTCATGAATTGGCTATTCGCCTAAAGGCAAATGGAATTGACGTAGAAGTACTAACTGCTATGCCAAATTATCCTAAAATGGAAATTCAAGAAGCTTATTTAGGAGGGAAAATAAAAGAAGAAGTTATTGATGGAATTAGTGTTCATAGAGCTAAAATATATGTTTCAAAATCAAAGTCTATAATTAGTCGTTTGTTAAACTATTTTAGTTTTGTTATAACTTCTTATTTTCGAGGAAGAAAACTTGCTGAATTTGATTATTTAATGGTTGAATCACCGCCATTGTTTCTAGGTTATTCAGCAATGGCTTTAAGTAGAAAGTTAAAGGCAAAATTGATTTTTAATGTTTCGGATTTATGGCCTGAAAGCGCAGAAAAATTGGACTTAGTAACAAATAAATATCTTTTGAAATTAGCTTATAATTTGGAGGAGAAGTGTTATAAAAAAGCATTTTTAGTTACTGGTCAAACAAATGGTATTGTATCAAATATTAAACAAAGATTTCCATCTACAGATGTTTATTGGCTTCCAAATGGTGTAGATTTAGAATATTATAATCCAACGAAAGTTTTGGAGAATGGTTTTCGTAAAAAACATCAATTCAAAAAAGAAGATGTATTGTTTTTTTATGGTGGGATTTTAGGATATGCTCAAGGATTACATGTAATTCTAAAAGCGGCTTCAGATAAAAATTGTCCTTCAAATGTTCAATTTATTATTCAAGGATCAGGACCTGAAAAAGAAGAATTGGAAAATCTGAAGAAAGAATTAAATCTTTCAAATGTCCATTTTTTACCGCCGGTTACAAAAACCGAAATGCCAGGTATTTTAAAGGAAATCGATGTTGCTTTGGTTCCACTTCGTAAATTAGAACTTTTTGAAGGGGCTATTCCTTCTAAAATATTTGAAGCATTAGCAATGGAAGTACCTCTTTTGTTAGGTGTTGATGGTGAGGCAAGAAAACATTTTATTGAAAATGCTCAAGCCGGATTTTTCTTCGAACCTGAAAATCATATTGATCTAATTGAAAAGGTGAATTATCTTGCAAATAATAGGTCGATTATCAATGAAATGGGTATAAATGGAAGAAATTATGTCAATATTCATTTTAATAGAAATAAGATTGCTCAAGATTTGTTTTATTATTTAAAAAAAGTGGTATAAATTGCATCGGTAGTTGATGCAATTTATACCTAAAATTTTATTCCCATCCAGATGAAATTGATAATAATCCATTCGCATTTACATTAGCGTAGTTCCATGATGCTCCATTATCTGTAGAAATAAAAGGTGTTCCGTTTCCACCAATTACCCAAAGGTTTCCATTACTTGAAGGTCTAATTCCTTTTGCATTAACATTTGGCTCAAAAATTTTCATTGAATTAGTTGGATTTCCTTGGGCATAATAAATTCTTCCAAGACCTGTTACATTTTCAATTAAATAACATTTTTGATCGCCTGAAACTGGATCGGCTGCAATATATTTAAAAGTTTGGTTATAAATGGCTGGTCTAGCAACCCAAGTTCCATTAGAATTATAGTAATTTGGAACACCCCCTAATGTTACATATTGATTAGTGTTAATATCAAAATATTTTAATTGAGGATTATTATTAACATAAGCGATTACCCATAAAAAATTTGTGCCATAATTACCTGTAGATAATTGAGTAACACCAGTTATAGAAGTGAATTGATCCCATGATAAACCTCCGTTTTGAGTTATCCATAACATACCTTTATCTCCTTCACCAATAGCAATATTATTACTTAATACTGTAATATCATATAAACCTGCGGCAGAATTAGGTTGGTACCAAGATGACCCATCCCATTTCCATACTTTATGGTCATTTGTAATTGCCCATACACTTCCATTTTTCCCAACTTCTACTTTAATAGCCCTAGCCGCTGAATTAGGTTGATACCAAGATGAACCATCCCATTTCCAAATTAGGTTATTAGTACCTATCGCCCAAGTTGAAGCAGTACTTTTAGATATTTCGGAGTGATCTTTTTGTAGTATTGTTTTTAATTTTATAATATCAAATTTTGGTAATGAAGCCATATATTTTGATTGAGCTTCGGACATTTTTGAATTCAAAAATGAAATGTCATTTTCTGTTTGAAGGCCAAATAAATTTTTGTTATTTTCAGAATTAGATTCAATACCGTCATTGTTTTGAGTCACAGTTTCTTTATTACAGCTTGATAAAATACAAATTGAAATAAGAATTAATAAAGATGATTTTTTTTCATTTTTTTTCATTTAAAATTTAGTCAAAACTAATAAATTTATTTAAAACTAAATATTAAGTAATCATTAAATTTACAGTTGAAATAATATTAGCTTGAGAAATAATTAAAATGTTTATTTTTACATTTAAATTAGCATTTAAAGTAATGATTCCATTTTCACCCCCAAATATTAATCAAAAAGCAATTGATGAAGTTGTTAAAGTGTTGCAATCTGGTTGGATTACAACAGGACCAAGAACGAAAGCTTTTGAGAAAGAAATTACTAAATATTGTGGTAATCAAGCTACATTGTGTTTAAATAGCGCAACTGCAGGTTTGGAAACAATATTAAGATGGTTTGGTGTTGGGGAAGGAGATGAAGTTATTTTACCTGCTTATACTTATTCAGCAACTGCAAATGTAGTAATGCATTGTGGAGCAAAACCTGTTTTTGTTGATGTTAATGCGCACGATTTTAATATTTCATACAAAGAAATTGAAAAAGCAATAACAGCGAAAACAAAGGTCATAATGCCGGTTGATTTTGGAGGTTATCCTTGTGATTACAATGAAATAAACAACTTGGTTGTTGCTAAAAAAGAAATTTTCAAAGCGGTAACGAAAGAACAAGAAATGTTAGGTCGAATTTTGGTTCTTTCAGATTCAGCACATTCTTTTGGAGCTTGGTACAATGGAAAAAGAGCTGGGTCATTAACCGATGTTTCTGTTTTTTCATTTCATGCAGTAAAAAACTTGACAACTGGAGAAGGAGGAGCAATTGCTTTAAATTTCCCCGCACCTTTTGATAATGCAAAGATATACGCTGACTTATGTATTAAAACGTTACATGGTCAAAATAAAGATGCTTTAGCAAAAACGCAAAAAGGGAATTGGAAATACGATATCGTTGAGGCTGGTTATAAATGCAATATGACAGATATGGCAGCTGCAATTGGTCAAGTTGAATTAGAGCGATACGATCGTGAAACCTTGCCAATTCGTAAGCACATTGCTTTAAAATACATCGATTTGTTAAGTATACATGATTGGGCTGAATTACCAATTGTTGCTGAGGAAAACAAAGAAACTTGTTATCATTTGTTTCCTTTGAGAATTAAAAACATTTCTGAAGAGCAGAGAGATGCAATTATTCAAAAGATATTTGATCAAGATGTATCTGTAAACGTGCATTTTATTCCTGTTCCTAAAATGTCTTTTTATACGAATTTAGGTTATAATTTGTCGCATTATCCTGTGGCTGAAGATAATTTTGTAAGGGAAATATCATTACCAATTTTCGTGGATTTAACAGATGAGCAAATAGTAATTGTTGTGAATGCAGTTGTAAATGCAGTTAAACAAGTAATTGGGTGAAACGAATTTTTGACATAATAACTTCGAGTATAATCTTGTTAATTTTCCTTCCTTTTGGATTGTTAATCTCTTTTTTCATCATTTTTGAAAGTCGAGGTGGAATGTTTTATCTTCAAGAAAGAATCGGTAAAAAAGGAATTCCTTTTAAGCTAATAAAATTTCGTTCAATGCGAGTGGATGCAGATAAAGAAGGTAAACTAACGATTGGAATGAAAGATGATCGAATCACAAAAGTCGGATTGGTATTACGTAAATTGAAATTGGATGAATTTCCTCAATTTATAAATGTGCTAAAAGGAGATATGAGTATAGTAGGTCCTCGTCCTGAAGTAAAAGAATATGTTGATTTGTATTCGGCTGAACAAAGAGAGGTTTTAAATGTGAAACCTGGAATCACGGATTATGCTTCTTTAGAATATTTTAAAGAAAATGAAATTTTAGGAAATTCTGAAAATCCGAAAGAGACATATATCAACGAAGTAATGCCAGCTAAATTAGAGTTGAATAAAAAATATCTTGCGAATCCAACGATTATTCAAGATTTAAAAATTATGTGGTTAACTTTTCTTAAAATGATTCGCTAAGGAAAGTTTAAATTTATTTTGCAATGAAGAAGTATTGGAAAATTAGTTTGCTTTTGGTTATTGTAATTATTCCTATAGTAATTTACTTAAAACCAGTTGATAAAGAAAAAATCAAAATTTTATTTATCGGAAATAGCTTGACATATAGAAATAATATGCCAACTATTTTTGAAGGAATAGCTATTTCAAAAGGAAAGAAAGTTTATGTGGAAGATTGTACCAAAGGGAAAGCTACTATTTTCGGACATTCACATAGAAGTGCTGTAAAAAATGCAATCAAAAGTCAAGATTGGGATTATGTGATTATTCAAGGTTCAAGCCGAGATTTTATTAGAGATTCATCGATTATTCAAAACAAAACTTTACCTGCATTAGAACGAATCATAGCAATGGTTCAAAAAAATAATCCGTACACTAAAATGCTGTTTTACATGACGTGGGGGTATCGTGATGGTTATAAACCTAATAAAGAAGCGAATACTTTTTTGAAAATGGCGAACAAAATCAGTAACCAATATTTGAATTTATATAAAACGTATGATATTGGTGTTGTTCCCGTAGGAATGGCATGGAAAGATTCAAGAAAAAGAAGAGGAGATGTTAAGTTGTACGTGAAAGATGGTGGGCACCCAAGCTTAAAAGGTTCGTATTTAGCGGCTTCTTGTTTCTATGCAGCAATCTTTAATGAAAGTCCAGTTGGATCAAATTACTATGGGAAATTAGGCCCAAAGATTTGTTACTATTTACAATCTGTAGCTGAGAGAAATGTCATGTTTCACCGAAAAAAATATGGTTTGGAAGGCGTTGATGAAATTCAGAAAAAGAAACTTTAATGCATTAAAAATGCAAG
>CANGHX010000148.1 GCA_947453715.1 Flavobacteriales bacterium
AATAAAATGATTCCTTGCGATCCACTTCCTAATTTTAATTGTTTAGGCCATTTACGATCTGTTGAATCTTCCTCTACAAGAACTCTAAATAAACCATTTGGACTAATCGTGTTTTCATAGGCAATAATTTTACCTCCAAATGTTCCGTAACTATTGTTAGGCCAACCACTGAAGACAATAGCAGGGAAACCATCAAATGTAAAACGAACTTTTTGACCTTTATGAACCAATGGTAAATCAACTGGTCTAACATACATTTCTACAGCGTAATCAACTCTAGTTGGAACAATACCTACGATTCGTTCACCGTCTTTTAATATTTCACCGATTCCGGTCTTTTTTGCTTGTACAATTTGACCATCTTGAGGGGCAAGTATAAAATACATACCGTTACGAATCGTATAATTTGTAACTTGATTTTCTAATTTCGCAATTTCGCCTTCTCCCGTAGAAATTGCTCCTAAACTTTGAAGTTTATCTCCTTCTGCTTTGTTTACTTTTTCTGTATATTCTTGATCGACACTGTTTTGTTCTATTCTAATGTTTAGTATTTCTTGTTTTGTTTGTGCAATTTTGTTTTCGATCATCGTTTTTTTAGCCAAAATATTCTGGTAAGAAACGATTCGTTGTTGTAATTGAGTTTGAGAAACCAATCCTTGTTCGAACATTTTTTCTTGTCGCTCAAATTGATCTTTTGCAATGTTTGACTCATTGTTAATTGCTTCGAATTCTGCTTTTTCAGCTAATAATTTATTGTTTAATTGACCTAATTTATTTTTTAATTGTTCAATTTTAAGTTTACCAGCACGTTCTATTGCAACAATTTGTTTATCAGTTGTTTTTATTTTGCTTTTATAAAATTCTAAAGTTCCTTTTTTAGCATCAACCTGTTGTTGTGTTCTACTTACTAAATTGGGATCAAGATAATCTGATTTTATCTCTGTCAATTTTAAAATAGTGTCTCCAGCTTTTACATAATCTCCTTCTTTTACATACCATTTTACAATTTTTCCAGGAATAGGAGAATGAATTTCTTGCGGACGATGTTCCTGATGTAACGTTGTTATAGAACCTTTTGTCGCAATGTTTTGTGTCCATGGTAAAAAAAGTACAATCACTAAAAAGCCAATTATTCCAATGAACCAATATTTGATTTTACTTTCCTTGTCATAGCGATAGATTAAATCTAAAGCCTTTAAGTCTTTTTTGTTTTTAATGATTTTTTCCATCACTTATTTATTTAATTGGATGATTTTTTCATTTTTAATTTCCATGCTTTGAGAGAATTTTAAAGCAATATTTTTGATTTTTGTAGTTAATACAAAAGTTTTATCTTCTTGTGAATTGATGTAGTTGATTAAATTCTCGGTTTCTATTTCATTTAAATGCTTAAAAGGTTCATCAAGTAAAGTGAAATCAGTTTGATTTGCAATCGCTCTTAAAAGCAGAATTTTAATTTTCGTCGAGTTTGATAATGCGATTCCTTCAGGTTCAATAATCGTTTCAAAACCATTTTCAAATTCGTTCATTATGGATTCAAATCCTAATTGGTGGATGATTTCAATTAATTTTACAGCTTCAATTAATTCATTACCTAAAGTGATATTTTCCCAAAAAGTGCCAAGAAAAAGATTGTTGTTTATAGAGAAATAGGAAGTCTTTTTTCTTAAGGAGCGAAGTGAATAATTTTTTTGAGGTATTGAATTGATTAGCATATTTCCATCGTAGTTTAAATAGTGAAAACTTAATATTTTTAAAATAGTCGACTTTCCTATTTGTGGTTCACTGTATATGCAGATTTTATTTCCTTTTTCAATTTTAAAATTAATGTTTGAAAGAATATTTTTTCCTTCAGGGTAATGATATGAAAGATCTTTTAATTCAATTGTAAATTCTGATGAGTTAAATTCAATTTCTCCATTTTTTTCATTTTTTAATTCTAAAACACTATCTAATTTTTCGATTGCAGTTAATATATCATATATAACATCTAAACTTCCAATTAATTTCTCTACAGCTCCAATTACCATTAATATAACAATTTCAGAAGCGATGAATTCTCCAATATTGATTTTTTGATTGATTAATAAAACTGTTCCTACGCTCAACATTGCAGCTGTAATCGCTACTTTGAATACTACTAATGTTTTGTATTGCAACATTAATACTTTAAAGTGATTGTTTCTAGCTTGTAAATATCCTACCAAGTTTTTGTCTGTTCGTTGGAAATTAAAGTGATCATTTTTTGATAATCTCAATGAATTGATATTCCTTGCTAATTCTATGATCCAACCTGCAACAGCATATTTGTATTTGCTTTCAGTTAAACTAGTTGTTAATCCTTTTTTACTTGTGAATTTTAAGATAGACCATAGAATGACAATTAAAAAGATGCTAAAAACAATGAAAGCATTATGATAAATCATTAAGAGTAGCAAGCCAAATACAATTTGGATTGTAGCTGCTGGAATGTCTAATAATATTTTAGATACACCTTTTTGAAGGTTTATTGCATCAAAAAATTTGGTTACTTTATCAGGTAAATAACTGTTATGATTTTTATTTAGATCAACTTTTTCTAATTTATCTGTAAATGCAAAGGCATATTTAGTAAAGATTTTTTGTTGAATTTTCTCAATTATTTTCATCTGATTGATTTGCATGATTCCTCCAGCAAAAACACCAAATACAATCAAAAAGATTAGAATATACATCGATGTAATCATTGTTCCGCCAAGTACTAATCCAATAATTGCCTGTATACCAATCGGAATCATTAATTGCACGAATCCATTTAGGATTGCATAAAAGTAAATTGAGCCAATTTCTTTTTTCTCACCTAAAATCAGTTGCCATAATTTTGAAAATGAATCCATCTTGTTAATTTTTTTTAACAAATATACAATACTTTTTAATACAATAGTAACACTATCATTTATAATTGTTAAAATATTTTAAAATATTGTTTTGCTATTATTATGAATCATTTTACTACATTTGTAAAAAAAAAATAGAGAATGGATTTTCAAGTTTCTTTTAATGTAAATAATAAATTATTTGTCAAAGATCCAGATAATACGGATTTAGGAAGACAAATAGTAAAGAATGCAATTGATTTAATTTACACATTAGGTTTTGAGCAGTTTACTTTTAAAAAGTTGGCGATTGAAATTCAAACTACGGAAGCAACAATTTATCGATACTTCGAAAATAAACATAAGTTATTATTGTATATTTTGAATTGGTACTGGAGTTATATGGAGTTTTTGGTGATGTTTAAATTACAAAATTTAGATAATCCTGAAATAAAGTTAATTGCAGTGATTGATTTGTTGACTTCAGATTTACCCGATACTTCTGGGAAATTCGATTACAATAAAAAATACCTAAATCAAATTGTTATTTCTGAAAGTAGTAAGGCTTATTTAGTGAAAGATATTTCAGAAATAAATAAAGATGAAGTATTTAAGCCGTACAAAGATTTATGTTCAAAAATTGCCGATTTGATAGCTGAATATAATCCAAAGTATCAATTTCCAAAATCTTTGACGACCACATTAATTGAGTCTTCTCATCAGCAACAATTTTTCGCTGATAATTTACCTAAATTGACAGATGTTAATTCAAATAATCATCAAGATTTTGTTAGACTTTTCTTAAAGGAATTATTGTTTAGCTCAATTGTTAAAAAGGTGTAGATTAACAAAATCAATAGTGAAATTATTTTAAAATAATTCCAAATTGTTGTGCGGTTTCATAAGTAGAATGATAACCTAAATCAATTCCAAATAAACCAGTTTTACCACCTTTGTTATTGGATTCTCCAGGTGAAACAAGTAGTCTGTGTCCAATATTATCAATACTGTATCGTGTTAAGAATATTTCTCCAGATTGATTATTAAATGTTTCTTTAGTCAATGTTTTGATGTTTTTATAATCAGTTTCAATTGATTCAGGAATTGTATCGGATTTATATAATTCTGTCCATTGCTTAATGATTAGATTTGAATTCTTATAATTCACAATTGGGTCATTTACAGCATGATAAATTATTAATTTGGGGTAATTCTGTGTGTAAGATACGTTTTGTTTTTTAACTAAATAGGCTAAATCTTTTGAATTGATTTGTTTTTTTCCTAGCATTACTGAAATCGCTTCAATAGGATTTGTTGCAGATTTATAGGCGCCTCCAGCAAATAGTGCAGCTGTATTAAAGGTTTCAGGATGAACAGCTACCATAACTAAACTCATTGCGGCTCCTGCAGAGAAACCTGTAATGAAAATTTTAGATGAATCAACATTAAATTTTGATTTCGTATAAGTTATCATTTCGAAAATTGATTCGCATTCACCTTTGTTTTTATCTATGTCATGATTTAAAAACCAATTAAAACAAAGATTTGTATTATTAATAAATTTTTGTTGAGGATAAATTACAATGAAATTATTGGTATCAGCTAACTTATTCCAGCCACTAAGTTCTGCGGCCTCCTTTGCATTTTGAGTACAACCATGAAGAACGATGACTAATGGTCTTTTTTTTTCTTTTATTGAATTGTTTGGATGTAAATAAAATTTAAGATTTCCAGGGTTTTTACCAAAGTCAGTAATTTCAACTATAGAATCAGTATATTGTGAAAACAGTATATTAGGAATGAAGAGTATAATGAAAAAGTACTTCATATTGATTTAGCTATGAATTTTAAAGATAATTTGTTAAATATTTCTGCCTGTTCAATATTAACTACATGTCCACAGTTTTCAATTATTTCAATTTCAGCATTTTTTTCTCTATTAGCCATTTTTTTTACATCTTCAATGAATAGATGATCTTGTCTGCCGCTAATAAAGAGAATCGGAACTGAATGTGTAACTTTTTCGAATTCTTTCAGCTCTTTATTGAGTGTTTTGGTCATTCCAAACCAACGAATAAATTCCGTTTGTTTTAATTTTTTTGCTTCTTTGATAAAAACTTCTCTTGCTTTTTTATGATTCTGACGAGGCATGATTACCATGGCGAAAAGCTTATACAAGAATAGATAAGGTACAGAATTTTTTAATACATTTCCACCCCAAATTAAGAACCGTGAAGTTCTGTTTAGTCGAATTATCGCACCAGTCATAATGACGCTTTGAATTTGATGACGATTCATATCTATCATTTTTCGAATTAAAATTGTTCCAAGTGAAACTCCAATTAGATTTGCTTTTTCAATTTTTAAATAATTAATAACATCAAAAACTTCTTGAGATATTGATTCGAATGTATATTCCTTTTCTGTGTTTAGGTTTTCATTGACTTCAGTTTGACCATGTCCTCGAAGATCAACTAAAAGTAAGTTAAATTCTTTTCGAAATGAATTGATTTGTTTGTACCAAATATTAGAACTGCCTCCTGCACCATGAATGAAAACAACCCATTTAGCATTTTCATTTCTGTTTATTTGAGTTGTGAAATGTATCATCAGAACGTAAATTTAATTATTTTTTTGATTATTATTTCACATTTTAGATTTCAACAGTGAGTATTAAAATGATTTGACAGTATTGTTTAAAACTTTTATTGCTTGAAATGTTAAATTTTTAAATTATTAAATTTTTCTACGTACATTCGCTTAGAAACTAAAACAAAAAATAAACTAGAACTATGAAAAACACTACAAAAGTTTGTATTGGCCTTTTTGGGCTTTCACTTTTACTATTAACCACAGCTTTTGGTTATAAGTATAAACCCCAAGTATTAGTAGATAAGTTTGGCAGTACTGAACCATGTAATTCTATGAACAAGAGTTCAAATGGTGGAAAAGTTGCGTACACTCAATCTGCTCATGATCAAACTTCGGCAGGTACTTGTAATGGATGTCATTCAGGAGGAACAGCGACTCCAGTAGCGACAATAACAGCTTCTCCAGCTTTTGGATCTAACAATACAACTTATGTTCCTGGAACAACTTATACTATTTCATACTCAGTTACAGGTTATGCGGGTTATGGTTTCGATTTAGAAATGAATGCAGGTAACACGACAACATCTATGACTGCAGGAACTCTTTCTGCAGGAACACATACACGATATACAGCAGCTCCTACTGGTGGGTATCCGGCAAATATTTCTCATAATGCGACCATTGCAACAGGTACTACAGCTACTTTTACTTGGGTTGCTCCAAGTGTTGGTACAACTGTTTATTTATTCTCAAATGCTTTAGGAGTTAATAATACTGGTGGAACAGGTGGAGATAAAGAAGTATTTAAAAACTTGGTATTGACACCGGCGGCTACAGGAGTATTAACATTATCTTGTTCTGGTAATCAAACCATCAATTCATCTACTTCAACAGTTGTGCCTAATGTTGCAACTACTGCAACTGCGTCAACTACCTGTTCTGGAGGTGTTGTAACAAAAACACAGTCTCCTGCTGCGGGCACTCCATTAACAGCAGGAAATAATGTGATTACAGTGACGGCGACTGATAATTGTGGTAATACTCAAACATGTACATCAACAATAAATTATGTAATTAATACAGGTGTTTTGACTTTATCTTGCCCTGGAAACCAAACAATCAATTCATCTTCATCTACGGTTGTTCCAAATATTGCTTCAACTGCAACTGCTTCAACTACTTGTCCTGGTGGAGTTGTGACAAAAACACAATCACCGGCTGCTGGTACACCGTTAACAGTTGGTAACAATGTGATTACGGTAACTGCAACAGATAATTGTAATAATAGTCATACATGCACAACAACAATTAATTATGTAAATAATACAGGTGTTTTGACTTTATCTTGTCCTGGTAACCAAACAATTAATTCATCTTCTTCTACAGTTGTTCCAAATATTGCTTCAACTGCAACAGCTTCTACAACATGTTCAGGTGGAGTTGTAACAAAAACACAATCACCAGCAGCAGGGACGCCTTTAACAGTTGGAAATAATGTAATTACAGTTACAGCAACAGACAACTGTAACAACACACAAACTTGTACTTCAACAATAAATTACGTAAATAATACAGGTGTATTAACATTGTCATGTCCAGGTAACCAAACAATTAATTCATCTTCATCTACAGTTGTTCCAAATATTGCTTCAACTGCAACAGCTTCAACTACATGTTCTGGTGGTGTTGTAACAAAAACACAATCACCAGCAGCAGGAACACCATTAACAGTTGGAAACAATGTTATTACAGTTACTGCAACGGATAACTGTAACAATACGCAAACTTGTACTTCAACGATCAATTATGTAAATAATACAGGTGTTTTGACTTTATCTTGTCCTGGTAACCAAACAATTAATTCATCTTCATCTACAGTTGTACCAAATATTGCTTCAACTGCAACAGCTTCTACAACATGTTCAGGTGGAGTTGTGACAAAAACACAATCACCAGCAGCAGGAACACCTTTAACAGTTGGAAATAATGTAATTACAGTTACAGCAACAGACAACTGTAACAACACACAAACTTGTACTTCAACAATAAATTACGTAAATAATACAGGTGTTTTAACGTTGTCATGTCCAGGTAACCAAACAATTAATTCAACTTCATCTACAGTTGTTCCAAATTTAACAACTACAGCTACGGCATCAACTACTTGTTCAGGCGGTGTTGTAACAAAAACGCAATCGCCAGCAGCAGGAACGCCATTAACATCAGGAAACAATGTTATTACAGTTACTGCAACGGATAATTGTGGAAATACACAAACATGTACTTCAACAATCAATTATGTAAATAACTCAGGAGTATTAACATTATCTTGTCCTGGTAACCAAACAATTAATTCAACTTCATCTACAGTTGTTCCTAATATCGCTTCAACTGCAACAGCTTCAACTACATGTTCTGGAGGTGTTGTAACAAAAACGCAATCACCAGCAGCAGGAACGCCATTAACATCAGGAAACAATGTTATTACAGTGACTGCGACAGATAATTGTGGAAATACACAAACATGTACTTCAACGATTAATTATGTAAATAATAACACAGGAGTTTTAGCTTTAACTTGTGGTGGAAATCAAACAATTTTGGCAACACAACAAACAACTATTCCGAATTTAACAATTGCTGCTACTGCATCAACTACATGTCCAGGAGGAGTTGTAAATGTATCTCAATCACCAGCTGCAGGTTCTCCATTGACGGTTGGAAATAATGTGATAACAATTACAGCTACAGATAATTGCAATAACACGCAAACATGTACTTCAACAATTAACTTTGTAAACAACAATGCAGTTTTAAATTTAACTTGTGGTGCGAATCAAGTAATTTCTACAACTCAACAGCCAATTGTACCAAATGTTACGACTACTTCAACTGCGACATCT
>CANGHX010000149.1 GCA_947453715.1 Flavobacteriales bacterium
AATACAGCTTTTGAACAAGATTATGAAATAAAAAAAAGAGTGCCTCTTTAGAAGAGAACACTCTTACAAGCTAGTTCATGACTGCTTTAAGTAACAAAGTTAAAAAAATAGAATTATATTTGGATACCAACACAGAATCTTATATGGTTAACAAAAAAAAGCCGCCTCATTTGAGACAGCTTTCAATATTTATTTTGATTGTGAATTAATTTAATCCCAATTTCTTCAATAACGCTTTGTTATTTGTTTTTCTACCTCTAAAATTCTCAAATAAAATTTCAGGATCTTCACTGTTTCCTTTACTCAATATATTATTCTCAAAAGATTGAGCAACTTCAGAATTGAAAATTCCTTTTTCTAAGAACAATTCAAAAGCATCAGCTTCTAAAACTTCTGCCCATTTGTAGGAGTAATATGCAGCTGTATAACCACCTTGGAAAATATGAGAGAAATGTGTACTTATACTTTCATCTTTTAATCTAGGGGTAAATTGAAATTGTTCATTGATTTTATTTTCAAATTCCAATACATTTCCATCGAATGGTGTTTCCATCGTATGCCAAGAAATATCTAATGTGCCCAAGAATATTTGACGAGCAGTTACCATTCCACTCATGAAAGTTGAACTTTCTTTGATTTTTTCAATGTATTCTTGAGGAATTGGTTCACCTGTTTGGTAATGGGAAGCGAAAAGATCTAAACATTCTTTTTCATAACACCAGTTTTCTAATATTTGAGAAGGTAATTCTACGAAATCCCAAAGAACTGATGTTCCAGACATAGATTCGTATTTTCCTTTTGCTAATAATCCGTGCAAAGCGTGACCAAATTCATGGAACAACGTTGTTACTTCGCTAAATGCTAATAATGATGGTTTTTCTTTCGTAGGTTTAGTAAACGAACAAACAATACTTACATGTGGACGATGTTCAACTCCATCATTGTATTGACCTCTGAATGATGTCATCCAAGCTCCAGCTTTTTTACCTTCTCTTGGATGGTAATCAGCATAGAAAATACCTACAAAAGTTCCATCTAATTTTTTAACTTCGTAAGCTGTTACGTCTTTATGGTAAACCTCAATTTCTTTGTTTTCAAAAAATTCAATTTGATACAAGCGTTTAGCACATTCGAAAACGCCAGCAACAACTTTGTCTAATTGAAAATAAGGTCTTAATAATTCAGTATTGATATTGTATTTTTCTTGACGTAATTTTTCGCTGTAATAAGAAGTGTCATACGATTGAAGATCAGAAATGCCATCAATTTTAAGAGCGTATGCTTTTAATTCCTCCATGTCTTGCGTTCCTTTTTTCATTGCAGGTTCAACAAATTCATGTAAGAAATTCTTTACGTTTTTAGAAGATTTAGCCATTCTGTCTTCCAAAATCATGTCTGCAATATTTGGATACGAAAGTAGGTTTGCTAATTTGATTCTAAGATTAACAATTTTTTTAATGACCTCTTGATTGTTGTATTTACCAACGCTATTTTTAGAATTGATTCCTTCTAAAAGTTGACGTCTGATTTCTCTGTTTTTAGCGTATTTAATTACAGGGAAGTAAGAAGTGTACTGTCCAGTAAACAACCAAGCATTTTCTTTTCCAGCTTCAATCGCTTCTGCTTTCGCTTGTTCAATTTCATCTGCAGGTAAACCATCTAAATCTGCTTCGTTTTCGATGAAAAACTGAAATTCATTCGTTGCATTTAGAACGTTTTCACCAAATTCTTGACTTAATTTCGCTAATTCTTCTGTGTATTCTTTTAAAATGATTTGTTCATTTTCAGGTAATTTGATACCACCTTTTAAGAAACCTTTGTAAACATCTTCTAATAAACGAGCTTCTTCTGAAGTTAATTTTGTTTTGTCAGTTGAGTTGTGAACATCTTCGATTCGGTTGAAGTAATCTTTGTTTAATTTTTTCTCTAAGCTAAATTTAGTTAACTCAGGAATCAACTCGCGAACATACGCTTGCATTTCTTTCGTCGTTTCAGCTGAAGTCAAATTAAAGAAAACAGTAGAGCAAACTTCCAAAGCATCTTGATGAGGTGATTTCGCATCGAATACATTCGCAAATGTGTTTTCAGATGGATCAGCACAAAAAGCTAAAAACTCTTGACGTGCATTTTCAATTAAGATAGGAAATGCTTCTTTAAAAACTTCCAATGAAATTTTCTCAAATGGAATAGTATTGAAAGGTGTATTGAAATTTTGTTGTAAGAATATGTTTGACATGCTTTATTATAATTTTGAATGTTGAATTTTAGATTTTGAACTTCGACAAGCTCAGTTTAAAACTGTTTTTTCTATTAATTTTTTTGTTTCCCCCTTTGAAGGGGGACTAAGGGGGATGACCACCGTAAATTCAATTCTGTATTAATTCACTTCGGTATGAAGACAATCATTATCACCTCTCTTAATCCCTCCTCAAGGAGGGAAACTGACGTCCACTTCCCTCTTTGAAGGTGTATTATGGGGGAGGATCAAATTTCCTCTCGTTTTAAATCACTTTTTTCTAAATCAAAAACCATTGAACCGATTTCTAAATCGAACCAATCGTTGAAGGTTTCAATTTTTCTGTTTTCTGGCCAATCGGTTGAATCTTCTGTGATAGCTGATAATTCACTCTCGAAAATTTTCTTAAAGTTTTGTTCGATAATTGGTTCAATATCAAAAAAATCTTCTGTGATTAAATAAACATTTGGTTCGATTTGATCATCTTCAGAAAATTCAATCGCATCTTCAAAAGAGTTAGCCCATTCGAAAAATGCTTTTTTTGGACGTACGGTTATAAAACCTCTATTTACAAATTTCATTTTATTGTTTTTATTTCAGTGTGAATCGTGTCTTTAATAGTTTCCCATTTTGCTTTTCCTCTTGGGTTTTGAGAAATCACATATTTCCAATAAGGTTTTTTGATGTTGTTATTCAATGTTTTAATCCATGTTTCAGGATTAATTTTCTTTGTAGCATCGATGAAAAATAAATCTTTTTCTCTTACTAAAAGCAGAAATGAACGTTTTTGAAAATTTATAGTCGAACCGATTTTAATCGATTTACATTTTTCTCCATAGCAGTCTATCCAATTGTAAAATGCATTCAATGTTTTAGATGAATCTTTGAAATTCCAATGATAAAAATTGACAGAATCATTTTTCAAGTTCCAAACCAATTTTTGACTGCTTTTTACTTCAAATCGATCAGGTAAATCTTTTGAATCCAGTAAACTTATTTTTTGTTTTGGAATCATCAATGAATCCAATAGTGTTTTATAAAAAGGTTGTAGTGTGTCGTAAAATGAAACTTCTTTTTCTTTCTTTTTTTTTGGATAATTCCCCTCTTTGTAACTTTCTGAAGAAGGCATGATATCCTCCATTGAAACAGTTTCTTCTTTAGGTGAAGAAGAGCAAGCGTATAGGAAAAGTATGAATATAAAAATTACCTTTTTCATAAATTTAGAAATTCTTCAGATGTATATACATCAATTTCACAAAGTTTGAAATCTTTAATATTTCGTGTTAAAATGCACTCGATTTTTGGATTAGCATAAGCGCAATTTATTTGTATTGCATCCTCAAAATCTTTATGCGCTGACTTTAAACTTTTTTTAATAATTACATCGTCGATTGAGATGATATTTATAAAGTTTAATAATTCTGACAGAATCTTGCGTAGTTTTTTTTCTTCTACAAATTTCTTTAGTAAATAATGTGTTGTTGCAATTGAATGGCTAGAAGCATACAATTTATATTTTTTTGATTCTGCGCCTTGGAAAATTTGTATTGCACTTTTTCCAAAAGGTTCTCTATTAGAAATTAAATCAATAATAATATTTGTGTCTAAAAAAATATGTTTCATAAATGTTTATTCTCCATGTATTTTCTTAGTTCTTCTTTTTCATCGAAATCTTTTGGTAATTCAACTGAACCAACAATTTTACTAAGTTTTGAAGATAAATTATTGTCAATTTCTTCGTCAAGAGTTAATTTCTGTAAATAGTTTTGAATAATTTCAGACAAACTTTTCCCCGTTTTTTTTGCATAGATTTTTGCGCTATCAATGATAGATTTTTCAACAGATAAAGTCAATTTTGTATTCATGTACGTATTGTTTATTCAAATGTACGTATAAGATTTTTTAATTCAAAATCAGTTATTGTTTTAAATACTAATTTTTCTTAAAATTTCACACGTTGTATCAATATCTTCTTCTGTAAGATTTAAATGAGTAACAAAGCGAATTGAACCTTCACCAAAAGCCATTGCTAAAATACTATTTTCTTTCAATTGAGCTAATATGATATCTCTTTTTGAAGCATCATTTAAGAACAGTACTACAATATTTGTTTCTACAGTTAAAACTTCTTTTACCCAATTCAATTCATTTAAAGTTGATTCAATTTGTTTGGCATTTTCGTGATCTTCGATTAAACGATTGGCATTATTCTTTAATGCGTAAAGTCCACCGGCAGCTATGAATCCAGCTTGGCGCATTCCTCCACCTAACACTTTTCGAACTCGTCTGGCTTTTTTGATAAAATCTTTTGTTCCAATCAATAATGAACCAACTGGAGCGCCTAAACCTTTTGATAAACAAAGCGAAATCGAATCAAATTGGTTGGCGTATTCTTTTGCCGATATTCCATTCACAGCTAAAGCATTCATCAAGCGTGCGCCGTCCAAATGCAATGGTAAATGATGTGATTTACATATAGCTGAAATTTTCTTTATTTCTTCGAAATCGTAAACTGCTCCACCACCACGATTGGCTGTGTCTTCTAAACTTACTAATTCAGTTACCGGAAAATGAATATCATCTGGATTGATCCATTTTGAAATTGTTTCGGCAGTTAAACGACCGCGGTCTCCTGGCAATAATCTTACTGAAGCGCCCGAATTTTTAGCAATTCCGCCACCTTCGTATTTGTAAATGTGACTTTCTTCATGGCAAATCACTTCTCCACCAGGACGAACGTGAACATTGATTGCGATTTGATTCGTTTGCGTTCCTGAACTACAAAATAAAGCATCTTCTTTTCCAAAATAGTCTGCTGCAAATTGTTGTAATTCATTAATTGTTGGATCTTCTCCAAAAACATCATCTCCAACTTTAGCGTTGAACATGAATTCTTTCATCTCTGAAGATGGAACGGTAACGGTATCGCTTCTGAAATCAATCATCTGTTTTGTTTTAAGGATATGAAGTTAAAAAAAATGAATCATAAAAGGCATATTGAAGAATAAAAGGATGTTGATTTTTGTTATTAAGTTGATTTTTTTTAAGTTTAACTAATTAATCAATATGAATTATGCCAAAATTTAAAACACAACTATCTATTTTAGGAATTTTCCTAAGTATTAATTTCTCTTTTGCTCAACTAGATTCTACTAAAATTTTCAATGAAATCAATTCTTTAACCAATGATTCGTTGGTGGATGATTTCTGGAGAAGATTAGATTCTTGTGACCAAGATTTAAATACATTTACAAAACCAATACTTCAAACTGAAAACTTGGTGAAAGCAATTTGTTTTTTTAAGAAATTTGGATTTTCGGATAATAATAGATTTGATAAAAGTAAAATTAGTTATTCGGATGCAGAAATGCACTCACTTTATATTTGGATGCATTCTAGTTCTGCGGATTTAAATTACTATTCATTTCCATTGATTGTTGAATGTAAAAAAATATATAAATATGCTGATGACCCCAATTATTTTATTCAAAACATCCAAGTTGTAAGAACGTATCGGTATGAGTTGATTAATCGTAAAACGATTGAAAAAGTGGAAGAAAATTCATTTAAGGATATTGATTTAAAAGTAGTTTTCAGTTTAGCGAATGAATACATTTCAATCTTAAAACAAATTGAACAACATGCACCAAAAGGGAATTGGGAATTAATTGAAGTAAATGAAAAAACTAAATATGTTTCAAAGAATACTTTTAGTATGTTTCAATTGAAAAATGGAAGATACTATTTTATATCTCAAGGTATCTATTTCAAAGTAAATCAAAGCGAAACAAATAAAAATATATTTCATTTTGAAACTAATGTTGATGATACCTATTTGGAATTATTGGATAATGGAAATCTCGTTAACAAATCGAAAGAAGGGGAGGTTTTAGTTACTTATGTGAAATAATGTATTGAAGACTGAATGTTGTTATCGGTATTTATTCTAATGAATGTTTTAATTTTTTACTCAAAATTAATTTTCGTTTTTATTTTTAATTTTTGTGAGCAATTTTTACCCTTATTTAAGGCTGGTTTCCATTTTGGAATAATTGCAGGATCAACTTCTCTAATTATACATTCAAAATGTTGACCCACATCACATTCTAAATTAAATTTTGTTACGGTTCCATCTTCTAAAACGACCACATTATAATGAAATTTTGCATCTGTACTAAAGCAATCGAACTTGTGAACCTCATGACTGTTTTTCCAAAACCAACCAGTCATATTTCCATTTACTTCAGGAAATTCAGCACAAAATTCTGGGTTTTCACAAAAAATCAATGAATCTGATTCTTGTGAGAAAGCACAATTTGTAATTATAATGGTCAATATTGCAATTATTGTTCTTCTCATTCTCAATTACCTATAACGGTTTCACGCCTACCGAAGAAGCCGGATTTTAAAGTTAATATTATTTGCGTTCATTAATAGTAAGTTTTTCCATTGTCATTTTTCGTAACAGAAATTGAGTCTTTTTTGCTAGTCGTGTGTTATAAGAATTATTTATCTTTTAAAGCCCACGTATATATTCTTGAAAGAAGAAATATGATAATAAATGAAATTAATTGGCCCAAAAGCACAAACGGTTTTCCTCCAAAGAAACTTAAAAAATAACTAATTGCATAACCTGGTAACAACAGAACGTCTATCCATGAAGGAAAAATACTGCCTCCATTATCAACGATGGAGAAAATTACAATTGATGAAGGAATCCAATAAACAAGTGTGATTATTAAAGCTAATAAATTTGGTTTTTTTTTCATTATTTATAATATCCACTTATTTCTATAAGTAATTAAATATTTTGAATTTCTCAATATCTTCGGATCCTTATAACTAACCCATCACAGAAACCCCAATCAAATGTCCAATTCCAAAAGTGATGGCTGCAGCGATTAATCCAAAAATGACTTGACGCATTCCTGAAAACCAAACGCTTTTCCCTGTAAATAAGGTAATGGATGCTCCGATTAAGAAAAGTCCAAGCGCACTCAATACAGTACTGATGATGATAGCTTCTGTTCCACCCATAAAGAAGAAAGGTACTAACGGAATTACAGCTCCTATTCCAAATAAAATGAAAGATGTAATAGCAGCTTCCATGGCTGAACCTTGTAAATCCTCTTTATTGATTCCCAATTCTTCTTTGATCAAGATTTCATGCGCCATTTCTTTATTTCCAATAATTTCTTTAGCTAGTTTTCTGGCTTGATCTTCAGCTATTCCTTTAGAGATGTATATTAATGCGAGTTCTTTTTCTTCTCCTTCAGGATTGGCTTCTAATTCTTCCATTTCCAATTCCATTTGGTTTTCGTATAATTCCAAAGAACTTTTCACAGAAATCCATTCACCTAATGCCATCGATAATGCACCAGCTAAAAGTCCAGCTAGTCCTGCTAATAACACTTCTTTTTGTCCGCTACTTGCTCCAGCAATTCCCATGATTAAACTGAAATTAGAAACTAATCCATCGTTTCCACCTAGAACTGCTGCTCTTAAAGCATTGCCTCCAACTGAACGATGTCTTTTTTCAAAGCGAGCTAAATTAGAACCAGAAACGTTTGTATTGTTATTGAGTATATTTTTTAAAATCGTAACGTGAGCGGTATCTGAAATCGAATTTGCAGAACTATTTTTTTTACGTGAAGTTAATATGGAATTTGAAAGACTTTTCTCAGTATCTAATAGAACTCCAAGCACATAATCGTATCCTAAAATTCGACCAATTCTGTGTAAGATTTTGGCTCTTTTTGATGGTTTTGGTAAATGAGAAACATCCAAATTGTTTTTACTTAAAAAAGCAATTGCATGACTTTCTTCGATTTCACTCATTTGACGAAATACATTTGCTACATTTTCATCTTCTTCATTTTCTGAAAGGACTTTGTATAAATAACTTGCGTCGACTTCGGTTTGAATGCTCTTTAAACTAATCATGGTTTTTTATTTAAATTTAGGAATAATAAGTAGAATGAGATGTTAAAAGTATGTTTATTTTCTTTTAATAAAAAT
>CANGHX010000150.1 GCA_947453715.1 Flavobacteriales bacterium
GAATTCGTTCGATGGCTATGATACATGAAAGTTTGTATAAAACAACCAATTTTTCATCTATTAATTTTTCAAATTACATTCAAAACATTTCAAGTAATTTGTTAGCATCTTTTAGAATAAATGAAGATTTTATTTCATTCTCAACTGATTTATCTTCTGTTGATTTAATTTTAGATCAAGCCATTCCATGTGGATTAATGGTCAATGAGTTAATTACAAATACAATCAAGTATGCTTTTCCAAATGATCGAAAAGGAGAAATTAAAATAAAATTAGAAGAAATAGAAAATGTTATTCATTTGATAGTTGAAGACAATGGAATTGGTTTACCTAAAGATTTTAATATTGAAAATTTAGAATCTTTAGGATTACAATTAGTTGTATCACTTACGGAACAATTAAATGGGAATATTGAAATTTTTAAATCAAATGGTACAAAATTTTTAATTACCTTTGATAAAGCTAAACAATAACACTATTATGTCAAAAATTAACGTCTTAGTTGTTGAAGACGAATCGATCGTTTCAAAGGATATTCAACACAGTTTAAAAAAACTTGGTTACAATATTGTTGGAGCAGCTGCTACTGGTGAAAAAGCTATTGAGTTAGCTCATTCAGAACATCCTGATATTGTATTAATGGATATCATGTTAAAAGGTGATATGAATGGAATTGAAGCGGCTGAATTAATTAAAAAAGATTTATTTATCCCTGTTATATTTTTGACGGCTTATGCTGATGAATCTACTTTATCAAAAGCAAAAGTAATCGAGCCATATGGTTATATCATTAAACCATTTAAAGAAATAGATTTACACACGTCTATTGAAATGGCTATTTACAAGCATAAAAAAGAAAAAGAACAACTTAAAGAAATTGAATATTTATATTCTATTGTAGATAATAAAGAACCATCAAAAGAATTTATATTTGTTAAGTCTAATAGTAAATTAGTAAAAATAAATTGCAAGGATATTTATTTCATTGAAGCATTGAAAGATTATGTGGTAATTAATACTACTGATACAAGATATACAGTTCATTCAACAATGAAAGATATTGAAACAAAAATGGGAACAGAGGAATTTGTTCGTGTTCACCGTTCGTTTATCGTTCGTTTAGATAAAATAGCAACGATTGAATTCCCTAATTTAACATTAGAAAACAACAAGAAAAGTGTTCCAATTGGAGGTTCATACAGAGATGATTTGAACAGTCGATTAAACTTAATATAATTAAAAAAAAGGAGAGTATCCGAAAAGGGTGCCCTTTATTTAAATGAACCATTTAAGGGATTATAAGAACATATAAGTTCTAAAAAAACCCCGTTATTTAGCTAGATGAAAATTAGCTTATATGACCTTAAATTACTTATATGGTTTAAATTTAAACTGTAATTAATCTTTTTTGACAGTTCTTTTTTCACTTCATAATATACTAAAAGACGACTAATTTCTCACTTTAAACATTTTTATACTTTGGTTTCCAGATTGTTTCTGAATAGAAATAATATATTCACCAGTTTGAAGATGTGCTAAATCTAACATTATTGAATGTGTTCCAGGTTCAATAATAGAATCTATAGGATTATCAATCGTTTTTCCTGTGAAATCAATTACATCCACTTTTACCCATTCATTTTCACTATTGAATCTTAAAGTAGCCGTTTCATAAACAGGATTTGGATAAAGAATAGCAATATCTTTAGATAAAGTATTTTCTTCTAAACCAACATTACATGCACCTAATAAATTATAGAAAGTAACTTGGTGTTCAAATAATGTTTGAATTTGAGTTGAATCAACATGGAACCAATCTTTCAAAATAGAGGCATAGACGTCTCTAAAATCTATTTGCATAGGAATACCTAATTGATCTACAACTTGGGAGCCAATAATAGGATTTAGACCTACAATTTGAGAATTGAGACATGAACCAAATAAAAATAATGGAGCAGCATCACCATGATCTGTTCCATAACTTGCATTTGAAGCAATTTGTCTACCAAATTCAGAATAAGTCATACCTGCAACACGTTGTTCAAGTCCTAATAAATTTAAATCATCCTGAAAAGCTGAAATAGCATCAGATAATTCTTTAATAAGATTTGCATGTTTACCAGTTGTTACATCAGTACTTACTACCTGTGAATCATGCGTATCAAAACCATCTATATTTAAAACATACACTTTTGATTTTAATCCACCTGAAATCATTTTAGCAACATTTTTTAATTGAACCGCTAAAGGATTATTTGGATCATATAAAGTTGAAAGTGAATTTCCTGCATTAGCTGCAGCTTGAATTTTAGCACCGTATGAATTTGTTTGATTGATCATCGTTGCTAAAAATTCCATATGACTTCCAAAATAAGTTCCGTCGTTTACAACATTAGATGAAGTAACACTATAAGCAGCAGTTGGGTCTTCAACAGTATGAGAAAAGTTTCCCATTAAACCTTGACAATTGGCAGCAACTTGATATCCCATACTAATAGCAAAAGGATCAGTATAAGTAGAGTTTGGATAATCAGTTGGAAAATTAGGGTATAAACCATCAAAATTTCTACCAACCCAACCGGTATTTGCATTTGCAGTAATTAAACCTGAATTCCAAATATCCATTGATCTAAAATGCGATCTATTTTGTTCTGGGTAACCAACATTTTGAATAATACTTAATTTTCCATGGTCAAACATGTTTTTCATACCCGTCATTACAGGATGTAAACCAATGTTTGTATTCAAATTTAAAATTGAACTTTGAGGTAAAATTATATTTGGTCGTTGAATTACCAAATGATCATATTGATCTAATGGAATAACGGTATTTAAGCCATCATTTCCTCCGCTTAATCTAACTATAACTAAAACTCTATCTTCAGTACTTTTAGGTGTTTCAAATAATTCTTTTGCTATCGTTTGAAATTGCAAACCTTTAAACATAAACGGTGTCGCAACTGAAGCAAGGGATACATTTTTAACAAAATCTCTTCTTTTCATTTTATCCGTTTTTTAAATTGTTTGAAATTCTGGCATTTGAAAAATTCTATATAAAACAGTTTCAACTCTTGTTTTTACTGGCGTTGAAAAAGTAGAATTTCCAGGATTAGCTATATAATCATTATATTGTGTAGTCCATTCAAAATCAGGTAAGTTATTTGTTAAAATAGCTTTCAAGATTAATTTTGGAGTGGGTCCAATATTTTTTGGAAAAAAAACAGTGCATAGATCCTCAATTACTTGAGGAGCACTTGAAGGAAGTGATAAACCATCTAAAATGGTTAATGCATTTATTTTAAAGTAATTTCCATTTACTAATATACCGGTGTATAAAGAAATATAAGCACCAATATCGAAACGTTGTTTTAAATAAGTAGAATTAATCCATAAACGACTGTAAGAAGGAACTTGATAATATGAAGTCCAACCACCAACATTAGGTGGAGATAAATAGGAGAGACCAAGATTTCCAGAATACCAATAAATATTTAGATACATTTCGTAATTCGTTGCCAAATCATAATTTGGAGTAGATTGAGATGTGTTTAACATTGAAAACAACAATTCACAAGGGTTTTTAATTATTGTTCCTCTTAATGAAACATCATAAAAATGTTCACTAGTTAATAATTGCTGCATTACACTTAAAATCGAGTAATTATTATTAATTAATGTTTGAGCCAAAACAGGAATAACATTTGTTTCAACATCAGTCGTTAATTCATAATTAACAAAATAGCGGTAGATTTTTCTACATATAAAATGTGCTACTTCTGGTTGCTGAAAAACAATGTCTATGTAATTTTGATATTCTGTATTTGCACTATCTGAAACAACATAATTATTAAAATGAGAAGACAACATTTTATTAGAAATATCGTGATAGGTAGGATTAAAAACAGCTACAGGACTAGTTAATGATGTACTTCTCATACCGTCAACCGTCCATCCCGTTAAAATCTTTGCTCCTGCAGAAACGTCTTGTTCTTTGTAATTTGTATAATCTCCAGTTGAAATTAAAGGTCCTTTTCCAATAGTATATAATTCAAGTAACTCTCTTGCATAATTTTCATTCGGACTAAATGATTGATTACTTACTCCATTTAAGAAAAATAATATACATGGATCTACCGTAATTTCCTTAATTAGTTGCTTGAAATCACCTAAAGCATATGTTCGTATTAAATTATGATAATTATAAGTGGCTCTAGAATCAAATGCAGCTTCAGCAGCAAAATGATTTTGCCAAAATAAACACATTTTTTCAGCGATAGAAAACCCTTCTTTGTTTATTTTTTCCATCGTCCAACTTGCCAATGAATACAATCTGGCATTCTCACTTGGTTGTGTATCTCCAGCAGGATAAACACTATTTACCCATGTTGTATTAAATGCCGCAACACCTTCATTTGCAGAGGTTGTCAAAGGAGGATTGATAGCAGGAATTGAAAGTAAATTGGTAACAGAAGTGTTCATACCGTCTGTTACACATGTTTGAATTTGTTGGTAAGTTGCACCAAACATTGTTCTACGCAACAAATGAGCAGCTTGATCTTGTGTCCAAGCACCCGTATAAGGCGTCATGTTTAGGGAAACAGGTGTTTCAATTATTTCTTCAGGAATCATACTAGCAAATTTTGAGTCAAGATAAAAAAAATACCTTTATTTAAGGCATTAAAATTTTATTAAATACTAAAATTGTCTCAAAAAAACGCCCCTTAACTGAAGGAGCGTTTAAAAAGAATAGAGAAATATTAATGTTTCATCTCAGTAGTTGGAGCTTCTATACTAGAAAGTTGAGTGCTAATTTCTTTGTATTTTTTTATTTGTTGTCTCGTTTGGTTGGCATATGCAGCATTATTGTTTTTATCATGTGCTTCAGCTTCTTGATTCAATTCATCTGTTTTTTGAGTGATAAAACCTTGTAAATATTTAATATTTTGAGGCAAGAACATTTTAGTGTAAGTCCCACCATTTTCAGATAAATAAGTATAAACAGGAATCGATTTTTCTAAAGCTTCTAAATTGTTTTGTCTCACCATAAACATTGTTAAGGAATTCATCATGCTTAATTGATCAAACCCTTGTAGTGTATTTCCTTTTAAAGAATTTTCAAAGAATGGATAAACAGTTAATGGTGCGTGACTTTGATATAATTGACCAATACCAGCCAACATTTTTGAAGAGTTTTCAGATTCAAAAACTTTTGCTTTTTCCATAGCTAAAGTTGGATTTTTCTGACCTAAATCTCTTAATATAGTTGAGATAACTGAATATGATTGTTCTGTTTGAAGACAAGCAGTTAATAATGTTTCTAATTCTTTATCCTCTAAGTTTTTAGCTAAAAAAGAAAGGGCACTTGAACGCACTTGTGAGTTTGGATCATTTTTAGCTAAACCTTTTAATAGTTCAATTCCTTTTTGTTTGTTTTCTTCTTTTAATTTATTCGCTTTTTCAATCGCTAAAGTTCTGATATACCAAAAAGGATCATTCATTGCATCTAAAACCAATTGTTGTGATGTAGAATCAATTCCTTTTACACCAAACTGTAAAGCGTCTTTTCTTGCTTTGTAAGTTTTACCGTTATAATATTGATATACATATTGGTAAGCAGGTTTTTCTTCTCTTACTTTTGCTAAAAGCATTTGTTGATCGTCTGTGATCACACATTTTAAATCGCCTTCATAACTGAATGTAAACTCATTGTGTAAATTATCAGCAACCACTTTATGTGTACGTTTTCCTTTAGAATCGAAAACAGCTATTTCCAATGGTAATTTAAAAATAGAGGCTATTTCTAAATTTTGTTTTTGGTCAATACTAATTGTAACTGTTTGTTTTACTTCATCTTTCGTTTGTTTAACATCTAAAACAGGATGAGCTGAACCTAAATACCATTGGTTGAAAAACCAGTTTAAATCTTCACCAGAAACATCTTCAAAAGCCATTCTTAATTGATGAAATTCTGCTGATTTGTATTTATTATTTGTCAAATAATTGTTGATTGCTTTGAAAAATGCTTCATCGCCTAAATAAGAGCGAAGCATATGTAAAATTCTTCCGCCTTTATTGTAAGAGTGTCCATCAAACATTTGTTCACGATTGTCGTAATCAAACCAAACTAAATTATGATATCCATTTTGTTGAGCTGATTGATAATAACCATCTGCTTCAATTTCTGCGTTGTAAGCAGCTTCATCTAAACCATAACGGTGTTCATCCCATAAGTATTGAGAATAGTTTGCAAATGATTCATTTAAAGTCAAATTAGACCAAGATTCACATGTTACTAAATCTCCAAACCAATGGTGAAATAATTCATGTGCAATAGTTGATTGATCATTTTCATCTAATAATTCACGATTAGATTTATATACATAGTCACCAAAAACGACAGCACCAGTATTTTCCATTGCACCAGATACATAATCTCTAACAACAATTTGATGGTATTTATCCCAAGGATATTCAACGCCTAATAATTTTGAAAAGAATCCAATCATAGCAGGTGTTTCACCAAAAATTGCTTTTGCGTGTTTTTCCCATTGCGGTTCAACGTAATAATTCACCTCCATTTTCGAACCATCTGGACGAGTATAGAAATCTTTCACCACTTTAAATTCTCCAACTCCCATCATAAATAAATACGGGGCATGTTGTAAATCTTGTTTCCAATAATCAGTTCTAGTTCCATCAGGATTAACTTTTGAACTAACTAGTTTTCCATTTGAAAGAGTTACATATTTATTGTCAACAGTAATGAAAGTTTCTTGTGTAGATTTCATATTAGGTGAATCAATCGTTGGAAACCAAACAGAACTTGCTTCCGTTTCACCTTGTGTCCAAATTTGAGGCATTTTAGATTTATCATCTCCTTTTGGATTAATGAAATACAATCCTTTATCAGAAGTAATAGCTTGACTTCCACCAGTTGTTCTTTCATCTGGTTTTGCAACATATTTTATTCTTACAATATAGTTTTCATTTTTAGTGTAAACCCGATCCAGTTTTATTCTTAAAAAAGAACTATCGTAATTGTAAGTAAGCGTTTTGTTATTTAATGAAACTTCTAAAATGTCCATTCCTTTAGCGTCAAGTGTTAAGCTATCGGTTGCATAAAAATGAGGTTTTAAAGTGATAGTAGCAAGTCCATTCATTCTTGATTTAGACCAATCAAAACTCACCTCTAATTTTGTGTGAACAAGATCATTATAAATAGTTTCTGAACCCCAATAAATAGACCTTTTTGTAGGTGTTTCTTTTATTGATTCAGTTATATTATTATTCGTTTCAAAAGAAGTAGATTCTACAGGAGAATCTGTCATTTCTGTTTTATTGTTTTTAACTCCACAAGAAACCAAAACGATACCGGCAACTAATACTGAGAATTTTTTCATTTTATATAACTGCTAATTTATAGACGTAACACAAAACTGAGAATTTTTTTTGATTAGTTTGTGAATAATCATTTAAAAAGCTGAATTTTTAGTTTTTATGGATAATAAAAGAGATGGAAGGAAATTTAAACAATTTTTACCCTTTCAAATCGATGGATTTTATTTTTTAGTCAAGAATCCCCAATAAGTAGAACGGTTTAATCCATGAGTTGTTGCAAATGGATAAGCTGCTGTAAAACTTGCTGGAATTTTTAATTTTTTACGTTTCTCCCAAGATGTTTTGTAAGCTGATACTTTTCCATCAATGACCTCGATGTAATCCATCATTTGTTTGGTATGTGTTTTCCAGAAATAAGTTTCAACTTGTTTGTTATTCAAACGATTCCATTTAATTTTTTCTGAAATAATCCAATTTTTCCAAATTTGATCCCAATCATTTCTTAAAAGCATCGGGTTAAAATTGTTAATCAAAACATTACGAATTCCATTGTCAACAAAGTAAATAGCGTGACTTTTCTTTAATTCGTATCGATGATTATTGAAGAAAGAAGGCAATTTGATTAAAACAAAAGATTTTTCTAATAAATCAATATAACGCTCAACTGTTTCATTGTCTAAACCACAACGTTCACCTATGTCATTATATGAAATCGCATCCCCTACTTCGAAAGCTAGAATTTGAAGCATTCGCATCAATTTATCACCTTTGTTGATTCGATCCGTTACACCTAAATTTGTAAAAACAACCTGCTCAACCAATTCTCTTAATTTCGGTTCAGCAAATTCTAAATCAGAAACTACAGATGGATAATTACCATAAATTAATCGTTTTTCCAACAAACTTTCTTCAAC
>CANGHX010000151.1 GCA_947453715.1 Flavobacteriales bacterium
AACTTTATTTCAGTTGATTCATACAACCAACTTTTAGGATTTGGTTTCAAAGTAAAAAAGAACAATTTTTTCACTTTCAATGTTGCCAATAGATTTCGATCCAATATTGCCATACCAAAAGATTTATTTGGATTTGCAGTATACGGAAATGGTTCTGAAAACTACTTAGGGAAAAGAATTTCGTTAGATGGATTAGCTATTGACGTTTCTGAATACATTGAATATTCTTTAGGATACAATAGAAACATTAATTCTAAATTAACAGTTGGTGGTAGAATAAAATTACTTTCAGGGATAGCAAATCTTCACACAACAAAAAGTAAATTAGGATTAACCACTGATGCTACAACTTTTGACTGGACTGTTGACGGTCAATTTGGAATGAATTCTTCCAACACTCTTTATTTCATGGATACTACTCACTCTATGGATTCAAAAGCAATGCAAAAACTACCATATAATTTCAAAAATTTAGGTTTAGGTTTAGATCTTGGTGGAAGTTATATTTTAACAGATAAAATTCAAGTTAGTGCTAGTTTATTAGATTTAGGTTTCATCAATTGGAAAACGAATACAAGTAATTACGAAACAAATAATATTAATTACGTTTTCAAAGGTGCTGACTTTTCAAAATTAGCACATAAAGACACAACCTATAATTTTGGACAGGAATTACTTGACACATCTAAAACAGTATTAGCTAAAAATGGTGTTTCAAATAATTATAAAACTTCATTACATACGAAATTTTATTTAGGAGGTTCTTATACCTTAAATAAATTTTTTAATGGAAGTGCAACGCTGTACAATGAGTTTACTAGAAATAGATACAGAGCAGGTTTAGCATTAGCGATGAACATGAATATTAAAAATTGGTTAAGTGCTTCTGTAAATTATGGAATGTATGGAAGAGCTTATAATAATCTTGGTTTTGGATTGAGCTTAAAAGGAGGACCAATTCAATTCTTTGTAATGTCTGATAATATTGGAACATTCTTATTCACAACTCCTGCTCCAACGAATAATTCAGGAAGTAAAGGAGCTCCTATTCCTTACAATTCTAAAAACATCCACGTTTCATTTGGATTAAATTTTGTAATCGGACCTTTAAAAGATAAAGATGGTGATGGAATAAAAGACAAACGTGATGAATGTCCTGAATTAGCAGGTGATATTAAATTCAAAGGATGTCCTGATAGAGATAATGATAGTATTATTGATCCAAATGATATCTGTCCTGATATTCCTGGTTTAAAACACTTACAAGGTTGTCCTGATAAAGACAATGATAGTATCGCAGATAAAGATGACGAATGTCCTGATTTTGCTGGATTGAGAAAATTCAAAGGATGTCCAGATATGGATAACGATAGTATTATTGACAGCAAAGATGATTGCCCTGAAATTGCAGGTTTAATTGCCTTCAATGGTTGTCCTGATACTGACGGAGATGGAATTAAAGATAGCGAAGACGTGTGCCCACAAGCTGCTGGAACGTTAGTAAATCATGGTTGTCCTGACACTGATTCTGATGGAGTACTTGATATTGTCGATGGTTGTATCGATGTTGCTGGACCTGTTGAAAACAACGGTTGTCCATGGCCAGACACTGATGCTGATGGATTATTGGATAAAGATGATAAATGTCCTTATTTAGCTGGACCTATTAAGAATCAAGGTTGTCCTTTCCAAGACACAGATGAAGATGGTATCCTAGATGAAGCGGACCAATGTCCAACAGTTAAAGGTGTTGTAGAAAATCATGGTTGTCCAAAAATTGAAGAGGCTGAAAAAGAAATTTTAAAAACAGCTTTTGACAATTTAGAGTTTAACACTGGAAATGCAATTATCAAACCAGGATCTTTTGCTTCATTAGATGATTTAGCTACATTGTTGATCAAGAAAAAAGAATGGAAATTACAAATTGCTGGTCACACAGATAACGTAGGTAACGATCAAACAAACTTGATATTATCTAAAAAACGTTCTGAAGCGGTAAAAGCTTATTTAGTAAGCAAAGGTGTTGAAGCTACAAGAATTAATGCAATATTCTTTGGAGAAACACAACCTATTGCTACAAATGACACAGAAGAAGGAAGAAGTAAAAATAGACGTGTCGAAATGACTGTTGTTTTTCAATAATCACTTCTAACATATGGAAAAGTCGCTCTTGTTAATTCATGAGCGACTTTTTTTATGCGAAATTATTTTCCAATTCTAATTTCAATTAACTTTACAAAATGCACGAATTATCAAAATCAAACCGATATTTATTAAGTATACTTTCAGGTATACTTCTTTTTATTTCATTTCCATTTACTGGAAGTTTGACTTTTCTGGTTTTTATTTCTTGGATTCCATTATTAATAATTGAATCATATATTTCAAAGAAAAAATACAAATCTTCTAAAGTATACATTCATGCTTTAGTAACATTTTTCATTTATAATTTAGGCTCAACTTGGTGGATTTGGAATGCAAGTGCTGGAGGTGCGATTTTTGCAATCGTTCTAAATGCGCTAATTATGGCATTCGTTTTCTATTTATTCCATATTTCTAAAAAAATAGTAGATCCTAAAAATGGAATAATCTTCTTGCCTATAATCTGGATTGCATTTGAATTCATTCACTATCATTGGGAATTATCCTATCCGTGGTTAACGCTTGGGAATGTATTTTCAATTTCACCAAAATTAATCCAATGGTATAGTTTTACAGGTGCTTTAGGAGGATCACTTTGGATATTAACGGTAAATATTTTACTTTTCAAATTAACTGAACGCATTATCATCATTAAAAAATCTATTCAATCTGAATTAAAATTTATTCTAATTACCTCATCGATAATTATTATTCCAATCGTTTTTTCAATTTTTACTTATTTCAATTACACGGAAAAAAAAGATCCAATTGAAATTGTTGCTATCCAACCGAATATAGATCCTTATAATGAAAAATTTAATTCCGATCTAAAATCACAATTAACTAAATTATTTAATGAAGCTGATAAAAAAGTAACTAAAAACACAGACATTGTCTTAGCTCCAGAAACGGCTATTAGTTCCACTTTTTACGAAGATGAAATCAAACAATTGGATTTTTATCCGTACATCCTCGAAAGAACTTCAAAATGGAATCAAGCTTTATTTTTCACCGGAGCTTCAACCGCACGATTCTTTGAAAATAAAAATTCAATTGCTTCGCGAGCTATTCAAGGAGGACCTGGATTTATCGAATATTATAATTCTTCCCTTTTGATTAATAAAAACGAGACGCCTTTATTCGTTCATAAATCAAAGTTAGTCTTAGGTGTAGAAAAAATCCCTTTTTCAAAATGGATTCCTTGGTTAGAAGAGTTATCAATTCAAAATGGAGGCACTTCAGGAACACTAGGAATAGAAGATTCACCAATGGTTTACAATACACCAAAATTTAGTTTTGCCCCTTCAATCTGTTACGAATCTATCTATGGAGATTTTATTGCCGAACAATGTAAAAAAGGGAGTGATGTTATTTTCATTATCACAAATGATGGTTGGTGGGGAAATACTCCTGGTTACAAACAACATGCTAGTTTCGCTGCATTGAGAGCTATTGAAAATAGAAAAAGTGTTGCCCGTTCAGCTAATACAGGAATCAGTTGTTTTATCAATCAACGAGGCGATGTTATTCAATCAACAAAATGGTGGGTCCCAACAGCAATCAATGGAATCCTAAATAAAAATAATGAAACAACATTTTACACCCAAAATGGTGATTTAATTGGAAAAACATTTGCATTTGCTTCTTTACTTTTAATGATTTACTTACTTTTTCTTAAAATAAGAATCGCTTTCGGCAAAAATTAAAGCAACAATAGTTTATAGCGTTGAATCGTATTTTCTAATCCAAAATACAAAGCATCTGAAATTAAAGCGTGACCAATTGAAACTTCCATTAATTGAGGAATTTTAGATTTAAAAAACTTTAAATTCTCTAAACTCAAATCATGACCTGCGTTGATTTCAATTCCCAATTCTGTAGCATAATTTGCAGCTTTTACATACGCTTCAATCGATTTTTCAGGATTACTTGTAAAATCTTCTGCAAATGGGCCTGTATATAATTCGATGCGATCAACTCCTGTTTTAGCTGCGTATTCAATATTCTCTAAATTCGTATCAATAAAAATTGAACTTCTTACTCCTTGCGCTTTAAAACGTTGGACTAAATCAGTTAATAAAATTTCATGCTTTTTGGTATCCCAACCTGCATTCGAAGTCAGTACATGCGGTGGATCTGGAACCAATGTTGCCTGAGCTGGTTTTAGTTCAGAAATCAAGTCTAAATAACGTTGATCCGGATAACCTTCAATATTGAATTCAGTTTTAACAATTTTTGACAAATCGTAAACATCTTGTGTTGTAATATGACGCTCATCAGGCCTAGGATGAACCGTAATCCCTTCTGCTCCAAAACGTTCACAATCAATTGCTACTTGAACTACATTCGGTGTATTCCCTCCTCTTGCATTACGAATTGTAGCTATTTTATTAATATTTACACTCAACTTTGTCATAAATTCGCTTTTTTTCCGTTTCAAAAGTACATACTTACCAAGTAATTTACTAATTTGGCAACAACAATGAGAGCACAAGAATTAATTACAGACGAAATCCCTCCGTTAACTCACACTGATACAGGTGAAAAAGCATTACGTTGGATGGATGAATTTAAAGTATCACATTTACCTGTTTTGAAAAATGGCAACTTTGTTGGTGTTATTTCAGAATCAGATATTATGGATAAAATGGATCAAAATGAAACATTGGATGTTTTATTCGACCATTTACCTCGTCCATATGTACTTGCTGATGCGCATATCTATGAAGTTTTAGCTAAAATTTCTGAACATAAATTGAGCATTCTTCCAGTTTTAGATGCAAATGAAAAATACCTTGGTTGCACAAGTATTCATCACTTGATTACTTCAATGGCAAATACTGGTAGCATCAAAGAACCAGGCGGAATTTTAGTAATTGAAGTCAATAGTGTTGATTATTCAATGGCTCAAATTGCTCAAATTGTAGAAAGTAATAACGCTCGAATTTTGAGTTCATATATTATGTCATCTCCTGATTCTACAAAATTAGAAGTGACTTTAAAAATCAATTTAATTGAATTAGATCGTATTATCAGAACGTTTGAAAGATATGATTATGTGATCAAAGCTTCTTACCAAAAAAGCAGTGGAGATGATGATATTCAATTTAGATTTGATGCACTTATGAATTATCTCAATCTTTAGATATGAATGTTGCGATATACAGCAGAAAATTAAACAAACAAACAGCTCATCATTATACAGATTTACTCAAAATTTTAAAAGATTTTGGATGGAATCCTATTATTGAACATGAATTGAATGAACAGTTAATCAAAAAAGTTGGTATAACCGAATCGTTTGATACATTCAATTCAAGACATGATTTAAAAACTGGTATTGATTTAGCATTGAGTATTGGTGGAGATGGTACCTTTATAAAAACAGTAAGCTATATTCGTGATTCTGGAGTACCGATCTTAGGAATTAATACTGGAAGATTAGGTTTCCTTGCAAATATCTCGACTGACCAACTTCTGGAAACAATGGATTTGGTAAAAGAAAAAAAATACGAGTATCAAAAAAGATCTTTACTTAGAGTAGAAACAGAAAGTGGATTATTTGGAGAAGACAACATCGCTTTAAACGAGGTTTCACTTCATAAAAAAGACACTGCTTCGATGATTACAGTTCACGCCTCATTGGATGATAAATATTTAAATTCTTATTGGGCAGACGGATTAATTGTTGGAACACCTACTGGTTCAACAGCTTATAACTTAAGTTGTGGCGGACCAATTGTAACACCAGGTTGTCAAATTCACTTATTAACTCCAATTGCTCCACATAATTTAAATGTGAGACCGGTTGTTGTTCCTGATCATTTACCAATTAAATTGAGTGTTGAAGGAAGAGAACGTAAATACCTTATCAGCATCGACGGAGAATCTTTAAACATTTCTCAAGGTGAAGAAGTAAAAGTGAGCAAGGCTGAATTTATGATCAACGTTGTTAAATTTCAAGATAACAACTTCTTAGATACTATTCGAAATAAAATGCTTTGGGGAATTGATAAAAGAAATTAGAATTCCATTTTAACATAAATAATTACGGTATTAAATTTGCTTTATGCATTTTCAATAAACGATAAATTACTAATTTTATAAAATAAATCTATTAAAATGAAACGAACACTTTTTTTAACGCTTAACTTTCTTCTTGCAATTGTAAGTTTAAGTTTTGCAAATGCTCAAACAGAAAAACCAAAAAAACCAGTATTAGAACCTGGAATTTATGCTGAGTTCAATACAAACAAAGGAATTATTCTTTGTAAATTGGAGTACGAAAAAACACCTATGACTGTTGCAAATTTTGTAGGTTTAGCTGAAGGTAAATTTACGGTTAATGATACTATTAAATATACAACTCCTTTTTACAATGGGTTAAAATTCCACAGAGTAATTCCTAACTTCATGATTCAAGGTGGTGATCCTGATGGAGCTGGAACTGGTGGACCAAAACATCGTTTTTATGACGAAATTGTTCCTGAATTAAAACATTCTGGACCAGGAATATTATCAATGGCAAATTCTGGACCAGCTACAAATGGAAGTCAATTCTTTATAACTCATAAAGAAACACCTTGGTTAGATGGAAAACACACTGTTTTTGGACATGTTATTGCTGGTCAAAATGTTGTAGATGCTATTGCTCAAAATGACACAATGAAAACGGTTAAAATCATTCGTGTTGGCAAACCAGCAAAAGCTTGGGATGCTACTAAAGTTTTCAAAGAATCATACAACAAAATCAAAGCTGACGAAGACAAGAAAACTGAATATTTTCAAAAGTTAAGTGCAATGTCTGAAACGGATTATAAAAAATTCATGTTTGAAGAAGTATTGAAAGTTTATCCAACAGCAAAACAAACTGAATCAGGATTGGTTTACATCATAGAGAATGCAGGAACAGAACCTAAAGCTTCTATGGGTGATTCTCTTTCTTTACATTACAGAGGTACTTTCAGAGCGGATGGAAAACAATTTGACGCTTCTTATGATAGAGGCACTCCAATGGATTTTGTTTACAAAGTGAACAGAATGATTCCAGGTTTCGAAGAAGGGATAGGAATGATTGGAAAAGGTGGTAAAGCAAAATTAATCATCCCTTATTATCAAGCTTACGGAAAACAAGGAAGACCAGGTGCAATTCCTCCTTTTTCTGACTTAGTATTCGACATCGAATTAATTGACAAGAAATAAGATTAAAGAAATCATAATTGAATCCTCACAGAAATGTGGGGATTTTTTTTTATTTCAAAATTAAAATATAGCTTATTGAATTGTCTTTTTTTGAGAAAGCATTCTTGTAACAAATAGATACAACTGAAATAATATTAATATTCTTAACAACAATGAAACAACTTCAAATAAAAAAGTTTCAGAATAACTTTCAATTTTTAATAAAGGATAATAATGATTATCTTCTTCACTTATACTTTCTTTACCAATAACATCTCCTTTAATCATATACTCATGAACACCCATTGGATCTGAAATAGTGCTAATCCTATTAGTGAAATAAATTTCCGAAAAATCAAGATTATATTTTAATAAACTATCAGGTGTAATTGATTTTAAATATGATTTCCCTCCAATAATTTCAGCATCCGGACAAGTACAACTAATACCTTTAACAACAATACTTTTTGCTAAAAAGGGAAATAAGTAGTTGCGAAATAAAATTAACTGGATAATAATTAGAAATATAAGTTTATAATTATTTTTAATTTTCAAAAACATGATAAAAATCAAAAGGAAAACAAATGCTTACAAAGCCGAAGGACAACTAGAATGACTTCCCAATTTAAAAGTCAGCATAAACCCATAAAACACATACCAATCTTTGGTAACAGAATTACCTCTTCTACCATATGGATTTCCGTCTAAACTTCTGTTCGACATTTTTCCTGCTAAAGGCCCATTTTGTTTTGTTAACGAAACGGCATCAACATAGGTGTCAGAGTGAACATCATCTAAATAATCTGTAAATGTTTTGCGTATCCCAAA
>CANGHX010000152.1 GCA_947453715.1 Flavobacteriales bacterium
ATGTTATGTCAGGGGGAGATTATTCAGAAACATTTACAAACATTTCAAATGCTACTAATTGGCCAAATGGATTTAATGGGACAGATAGTCAAGAGTGGTCTGCAGTAGGAACTAATGCATCTGGAGTATTAGGAGATGGGGTAAAGGTTACAGTTGCAACTTCAACTTTCTCAACGGGTTCATCTGGAGGTATTCAAAGAGGTTCTACTAATTTATATATGCTTTCAACAAGTACTACAAACTCTTGTGCAATTGATCTTTTACTTGACTTTACAGGAAGGACTGCAGGCACAATTAGTTTCGATGTTGCTGAAGTAACAAATAGTACCGGCGATAGAGATTCTAAAATAAAATTATTTTATTCAATTGATGGTACAACATTTACTGAATTGACAGGAACTAACTTACCATATACAGCCAGAAATAATGTGAGTTCAAGTGCTAGTATTACTTCAATAGTTTTGCCTAGCTCATTTGATAATTCATCATCAGCTAGATTGAGATTTTATGAATATAGTACATCAACTGGTGGAACACCCACAGGGTCTCAACCGAAAATATCAATTGATAATATTGCAATCACAAGCACAGCTTCTTGTACACCTCCAGGAACTCAAGCAAGTATTCTGAGTTTTTCAAGTGTTACAAATACTGGAACAACTGTTTCATGGGTTAGAGGGAATGGAACTGCAGGTGTTGTAGTAGTTGCTAAAGCAAGTTCCATTGTAGATTCAGATCCTATAAGTGGAACAACTTATACAGCTAATTCTTCATTTTCAAGTGGAACTCAGATTGGTACTGGAAATTATGTCGTTTATAAAGGTACAGGCACTTCAGTTTCAGTGACGGGCCTGTCAGCTGGAACAACCTATTACTATTCGGTATATGAATATAACACCACAGGTACATGCTTTAAAACAGCGGGATTATCAGGTAGTCAGTTAACAACTGGATCAGGGACAAGTTCTCCTACTGATTATTTTAGATCTCTTTCAAGTGGAAACTGGAATACAGCTGGTACCTGGCAGTCATCGCCGGATAATAATACATGGATAACTTCAACTTTAGTACCAACAAGTTCTGCCGCTTCGATAACTATTCAAACATCACATACTGTAACAATAAATGCAAATGCAACAGCTTCTAATATTACAATTTCAGGAACAGGAACACTCACTTTTGATGGAGGTGCTGCTAGAGATTTGACTGTTACAGGTAATATTACTATTAGTTCTTCTGGAGGCTCATTTATTACTCAAACATCTGGAACATTTACTAATACAATGTCAGTTGCAGGAGATATTACAAATGCTGGAACTTTTGATATGTCAAGAGGTGGTACTAATTTTGTTTGTACAGTGACATTTAATAAAAATGGAAATCAAACAATAAGTGGATCTGGTGCAATTACACGTTTTAGTTATATTGTAGTCAATATGGGTACTTCTAATTCCAATATTTTAGAAATATCATCTTCAGATTTTCAAGCTTGTGCTAATTTCTTGCATTCAAACTCAGCAGCAATTAATCAATTGCAAAATGGTACAATTAAATTTTCTGGATCATATACTCTAAACAATACTTTATTTCAAGCAGGGAGTTTTTATCAAATTGTAGCTACAGCTGGGGTTTGGTTAAACAATGTAAATGTTACTACTGCTGCTTTAACTGATTCATATGATCTATACGGATTACTTCGAGTAACAAGTGGAACATTTAACGTTGGTACGTCAAGTGGTAATTCCATTCGTTATTTTGCGGGATCAATAATAACAATTGAAGGAGGGTCTGTAAATATAGCTGGTAGACTTTATTGTAATTCAATAGGTCAAACAACTACTTGTACAATAACAGGTGGTACGATTACTCTTTGCACTCAAGGTTCAAATACTTCAAGCACAAAATTTGCTTCATTTCAAATGACAGCTGCGTCAACTTTTGTGTGGAGTGGAGGAACGATAGTATTACAACAAGGACAAGCATACTATGGTGGAATGGATTATTCAGATGCTTCGACTCATGCTACAGTTACAGGAGGTACTTTACAAATTGCTAATGCAAGTTCAGGGGGAGGTATTAACGAATTTTATATTTATTCGATTAATTCTGTTCCTAACTTATCCATAACAACTACGAACAGTCCAATAGTTTATTTATTTAGTAATACAACTGTTTTTGGAAACATCACTATTGCTTCAAATGCGACTCTTGATACTCAAGCAGACCCTAATGCATATGCATATGAGCTTGCAAATCCAGGAACAACTGTATATAGTGCCACAGCAGCATATGATCTTTCTTTAACTGGTAATTGGAGTAATAGTGGCACCTTTACAAATCGGAGTAAAACAGTCACTTTTAACGGATCTTCAGCCCAAACAATAATAGGATCTGTAGCAACTAATTTTTACAATCTTACAATTTTTAATACATCAGGTGGAGTATCACTTGGAATTAATGCTACAACGACTCACACGCTTACATTAACATCAGGAAAGTTTAGTGTTCAGGGATATATTTTGACGATAGGTACAAGTTCTGCTAATGGGACAATATCGGGAGGGAGTGTATTATCATATATTATTGCTTATGATAATAATGGTACGATAGGTTATTTGAAACAATTTATTAATTCAGCAGGAGGAACTTCATATTCATACCCAATTGGTGATGTATCCAATTACACTCCTCTAAATTATACTCTAACAACAGGGACTTTAGCGACAGCTGATTTAACAGTTTACACAAAAGCGAATAGTATTTCCGGTATGAATTTGGCAATTACACAATACATTAATCGTTATTGGAGTGTTACTCCTACAGGAATTACATCATCGACCTATTCAATTTCATATACATATGTAGATGGCGATATTATAGGAGGAACAGAAACAGGTTTATTGCCAATTAAAAAAAGCGGAACTACCTGGTATAAACCAACTGGAAGTTCATTTACAACAGGAATAGCACAAGGGTCTGGATCTGTCAATGCTGGAACAAATACTTTAACATGGACGAGTTTATCAACCTATAGTGATTTTAGTGCTGCGATTGAAGGAGGTATAGCATTACCTTTAGAACTTATATCATTTACTGGAAAAAAAGTCGGAAAAAATAATGAACTGTTTTGGGGAACTGCTTCAGAATTTAATAATGATTTTTTTACTATTGAAAAATCAACTGATGGAGAAAATTTTAGAGACATTGAAAATATAGATGGAGTAGGTAATTCAACAATGTTATTGAAATACTCAATTGTAGATTATGATGTGAAAGAATTGATTAATTATTACCGATTGAGACAAACTGATTTCGATGGTGAAAACACATACTCTGAGATTATCACAATTGATAATCGAAATACGTCTTATGATAAACAAATTTCTATAATTACTAATTTATTTGGACAACAAGTAAATCAATATTATCAAGGAATTGTAATTATTCAATATCAGGATGGTTCATCACTAAAAACAATTCAATAATTTAGTGTAATGTTGATAAAACTGTAAGGGATAACAAATTCAAAAATCACTTTATTATTGTTTAAAAATTTGAAAAAATCTGAGAATAATTCACACACTTTTCGGAATAGTGTCTTGATTTATTACAAATATATTCGTTTGTAATTTACTTTTATTTAATTAAAAAAATAGTCAATACATGATTCAAAATATTATTCATAAATCTATTTAACTAAATTTCATTTAAATGAAATGGATTATTATTTGAATATCTTCAATGTTCAATATCTACACCTTTAATTTTTCTATATAAATTGATTGCTAATTTTTCAGTCATTCCAGAAATATAATCCAAAACGGAAAGAACTCTTTCATATTTATCTTTTTCGTTAAGTAAATCACTATTTTTTTCAATTTTCGGTTGAAATTCTTCAGGTATTAAGCTTCGTAATTTTTTATCTTTTATAGTTTCTTTATCAAGTGTTTTGTTATTTATATTATTAGTAATTGCAAATGCATTTATTAAATTTTCGATGACTTCGAAGCCACTAGCTTCTGATTCTAATACTGGTTGGTAATGATATACGAATTTGATAACAAGCTGTTTCATTAGTAATAAACTATCTTTGATTTCTTTATTCTCAATACAATCTATTAGAGATTTATCAAATTCTCCTCTCATTATATTCTCATACTCATTTTCAAAGACCTGAAAACATTGATCAACTAGTACATTGATGATTTTATTTCTCAAATATGCCATTTCTTCAGTGAAATCTGAAAAGGAATCCAAAGTCATTTGATCAAATGAATTATCTTTGTTAGCTATATTAACTAAAATTTCGCGAGGTGATTTATTCAGAATAATTTCAATGTTATTTTTGGCATCATTTCTCAAAGTAAATTTTGAATATTTTTTCTCGAAATCAATCAGATTTAACCTACATCCATCTTCAAAATCAATTAATCGATACGCAATATCATCAGAAGCTTCCATCAGAAAAGATAAAGGATGTCTTTTGTATGCGGAATCAAATTCTGAGATACCTTCAATTCTGATCAAACCTAATTCTTCAGCTGCATGATTGAATATTTTTTTTTGATCTTGAAAAAATCCATATTTTGTTTGACTTTTTGGGATATTTTTTAAATCAGATCTATCAATAGGATCTTTGATTAACATGCTTTCCCTTGGATATTTTGTAAACGTACCTAATAAAGCAAATGTTGGGTCAATTCCAGTGTGTACATTCTGAGTTAATATTCTAAATCCATTTGCATTTCCTTCAAAATTTGATAAATCATTCCATTGTTTTAATAGGGTTGCGTTATGGTTATTCATTTCAAGCTCAACTTCAATCCATTTTTTTGTTTTAGAATCATAAATATGATTGTAAGCTTTTCCGTTATTAAATTCAAAATCAGGTTTTAAGTTTCCTGTTTCATATTTGTGAAGAAAGAAATAAGATATTGCATCTTCACCTGAATGTCCAAATGGAGGATTACCAATATCATGCGCTAAACATGCAGTTGCTAGTAGAGTAACAATATCCGATTTATTAATTTTTTTTCTTTTAATTCTTTCTTTATCTAGTTCATTAAAAATAATTTCTGAAACCTTTTTCCCGAAAAGACGTCCAACAGCGGCCACTTCCAAACTATGTGTTAGGCGTGTATGAACAAAATTAAATTTAGGAAACGGTATAACTTGAGTTTTGTCTTGTAGTTTTCTGAATGGATATGAAAAAATGATTTGTTCCATGTCTTTTTCAAATGGACTTGTAATACTTTCAAATTGTGATATCTGTTTTTTATCATTGCTATTCAAATAATCACTTACTCGTTTTGTTGATAGCAAGTTCTCCCAATTCATTCTTGTGCTCATAAGCTCCTTTTTATCTATTTTTATAGATATTCTAACACACCCAAAAAATTTCAGTCTAAAATGATTTTACGTTAACTGATAAATATAGTTTAGTTATCATTTTATTTGAATTAAATAATATAATATAATTCAATTTCAACTAAATTAAAGTATTAATATTATTACTAATTACTCCTTAATAAAATCTTGTTTTGTGTGTTGATTCTATAAAACGTTTTATTCTATAAAATTTTGAATAAATGGTTTAGGAATCGTATCGCGGGAGCAATATTCCTATAGGAAGTCATCTATTCATTTGAAAATTTACACCAATTTAATAATTTTTCTATTATTTTTTATTTCACAACAAAAATTATTTTCTTTTATTTTAGTAAGTTTACATGGCCAACTATCATTTTTCTACCAGCATCCTCCTTCATTTTAAACTCAATTTTCCATGTATATGTTCCATCTTGAGCAATTTCACCATTTTCTCCCATTGTTCCTTTCCAACCTTTTGATGCGTCATGAGATTCAAATACAATTTGGCCCCATCTATTAAATATTAATAATGAAAAATCAGTAGGATCAAATCCAGACGTAAAAACTGGTTTAAAAATATCATTACTGTTATTATCGTCTGGTGTAAATGTATTTGGTATATAATATATTAATTCATCTGTGATATTAACTGTAATTATTGCAGAATCAGGACAATTATTAGCGTTATTTGCAATCAGAGTTACATTATAGTGAAACACATCATTTATGTATGGATATGTATGCGAAGGACTTAATTGAGACGATGTATTTCCGTCACCAAAATTCCAATTATAAGTCGATGCATCAATTGATGTATTTGTAAATTCAAAACTTGGATTTGAAATTGGTTGAGATAAGCTATTGGCATCAAAGTTCGCAAAAGCTTTTGCGTTTGCACATATGTAACTATTTTGAATAAGATTATTTGAACAACCACTTGATGTTGAGGTCAATTTTATATCAAAACAATTTGCAGTTGTAAATGTGTGAGTAACATTATTAAGTTCGTTTGAAGTAGTCCCATCTCCAAAGTCCCAAATTACACTTCCATTTATTGGGTTTGTTGTGTTTTTAAATGTTACAGTTAAAGGCACACATCCTGATAAAATATTAGCTTCAAAATTAACGATTGGTATTGGATTTACAATTACGTTTATAGATGAAACATCTGAACAGTTATTTGCAATAGTTGTAACAGTATAAATTCCCGAATTGGCAGGAGTTGAATTTGAAATAGTAGGATTTTGAATGTTAGAATTGAAATTTGGTCCGCTCCAACTAAAAGATGTTCCAGGAACTTCTGAACTTGTAGAATTTAAATTTAAAGTTTCTCCTTCACAAATTGGACCATTAGATGATACTACAATTTTAGGAATTTGATTTACAGTAATAATACCTGTATTTGGACTGCTCTGACAACCATTAACTACATATACACAAGAATAAGTAGTTGTTAAGTTAGGGCTAATATTTAAAGTTTGTGAGTTATTTGCACTTGGATTCCATAAATATGTACCACCAATAATTGAAGGAGTTGCTGTAATACTTGCCATTGCACCAAAACAAATAGTATCATTTGAAATTGTTAATGTTGGCGTTGGTTTTACAGTTATTGTTCCTGTTTTTGTAATGTCTGGACATCCAGGGAATGAATATGTTACAGAATAACTTGTAGTTGTAGATGGTGATTGTGTTAAACTTTGTGTTATTTCACCACTAGGAGTCCATAAATAGGACCCTCCTAATATTGATGGAGTAGCTAATATCGTTCCATCATTACCATCGCAAATTGTCGTATTACTTACTGTTATTGTTGGTGCTGAAGTAACATTTATTGTTCCATTTGTTGAAAGACTTGCGCATCCATTCAAAATGTAAATGCAAGAATAAGTTGTCGATGTAGATGGCGAATTAGTAATTGTTGGGGTAGTTTCATTACTAGGTGACCATTGAAATGATCCTCCATTTGTTGAGGGTATTGCTGTTAAAGACCCTGATGACCCATTGCAGATTGTTTCATCAGCAATTGAAATTGTTGGAATTGGATTCACTGTTACTGTTCCAGAAACTGATGTACTTGAACATCCATTTAAAGTATATACACAAGAATAAGTTGATGTTAAAGTTGGAGTTAAATTAAGTGTTTGAGAAGTTGAACCGCCTGGAGTCCAAAGAAATGAACCTCCAGTAGCTGAAGGAGTAGCAGAAATTATTGCAGTAATTCCCTTACATATAGTTTCATTTGAAACAGTAATTGTAGGAATAGGATTAACTGTTATAGTACCAGAAACTGAAGGACTAGGACAACTAGCTAATGTATAAACACAAGAGTATGAAGTTGTAGCAGAAGGTGAAACGGTAATTGATGCCGTTGTCTCACCACCCGGTGACCAAAGGTAAGTTCCTCCACTAGTACTTGGAGTAGCAGTAATTGTAGCAGCAGTTCCGTTACACACGGTTGTGTTAGAAACAGTAATTGTAGGAATAGGATTAACTGTTACAGTTCCAGAAACCGAAGGGCTAGGACAACTAGCTAATGTATAAACACAAGAGTAAGAAGTTGTAGTTGAAGGCGAAACAGTTATTGAAGTTGTTGTAGCACCTGTGTTCCAAAGATAAGTTCCACCAGCAGCAGAAGGCGTAGCAGTAATTGTAGCCGCAGTTCCGTTACACTCGGTTGCGTTAGAAACAGTAATTGTAGGAATAGGATTAACTGTTACAGTTCCAGAAACCGAAGGACTAGGACAACTAGCTAACGTATA
>CANGHX010000153.1 GCA_947453715.1 Flavobacteriales bacterium
ATGGGAAATCGTACTTAATTTTAAAGTGAATACACTTTTGGGTTAAACAATAAAATTAAATCTAAAAGCTACAATTAGTAGGGGACTTGTAGCCATTCAAAAAGCTGTACACCTCTTTTTGAATTTCGTTCAAAGTTTGATCAAACTTTTTTTAATTTTTTTTGGTAATTGTTTTTTTGTACTTAATAGTAGATGATTTTAAAACGTTGCAGGTTTTTATTTATTGTTGATGTTATATTATCAAATTGTTAAGGAGTTTTTAGTTTCCTCCTTTGAAGAGCTTGTCCCGATTTTTTGTTTGGAAGAATCGAGATTTTAATACCTTCCTCCCTTGAGAGCTTGTCCCGATTTTTATCGGGAGAGGATCGAGGATGGTGATTTTCGTGAACCAAAATCTGTATCGTCACGCTTCGAAATAAAGATTATCGTTGTCACCTCCCTTTAATCCCTCCTCAAGGAGGGAAACCGAAATCCGCCTCCCTTTGTCCCTTAACAAAAGCTATCGGCACAATCTCTAAAGTAGGGAAATCGAAGTATTTGCATTAAATCAGATTTTTAGAATCAAAAATTCAAAATCCAAAATCCAAAATTTTAAATTCAAATCATTTCTTCTTCCTACTTTCCAACTCAAACAAAATATCTCTCAATCGAGCGGCTTCCATGAAATCTAAGTCTTTTGCTGCTTTTTCCATTGCTTTTCGAGTTGATTTAATCGCTTTGTCGAAATCTTCTGAACCATAATTTTCGGTTCTAGGATCTGCAGCTAACGTAAATCCATTTTCAGCAGGATTGTCCATGCGTTCATCGTAAGTTCCTGTTCCATCGGCAACTTTTGTTGATTCTAAGATTTTGTTTTTCGATTTATTTAATGGCTGAGGCGTTAATCCGTGTTCAGTATTGTAATCTTCTTGAATTTTTCTTCTTCTAGCCGTTTCATCTATTGTTTTTTGCATCGAATCAGTCATTCGATCGGCATACATTATTACTGTTCCGTTTACATTTCTAGCTGCTCGACCAACAGTTTGAACCAAAGAACGTACATTTCTCAAAAATCCTTCTTTGTCTGCATCTAAAATAGCAACCAATGAAACTTCTGGTAAATCCAATCCTTCTCTCAATAAGTTTACACCGATTAACACATGAAAAGTTCCAAGTCTTAATTGACGAAGAATTTCAACTCGCTCTATTGTATCTACTTCACTGTGAATGTAACGACACAAAATTCCCATACGATCAAAGTATTTTTGAAGTTCTTCGGCCATACGTTTTGTTAAGGTCGTAACCAAAGTACGTTCATCTCTTTCGATGCGTAATTGAATCTCTTCAATCAAGTTGTCTATTTGATTTAAACTAGGGCGAACATGGATAATTGGATCTAAAAGTCCAGTTGGTCGAATGACTTGTTCCACCACAACACCTTCAGACTTTTCTAATTCAAAATCGGCTGGAGTTGCAGAAACGTATATTGTTTGAGGCATCATTTGTTCAAACTCTTCAAACTTCAACGGGCGATTATCCATTGCTGCTTGCAAACGGAAACCATAATCAACCAAATTGATTTTACGAGCACGGTCACCACCGTACATTGCACGAATTTGAGGAACCGTAACGTGACTTTCATCAATGACCATCATGAAATCTTTTGGGAAATAATCCAATAAGCAGAAAGGTCGTGTTCCAGGTAAACGTTGATCGAAATAACGCGAATAATTCTCAATTCCAGAACAATATCCTAATTCGCGAATCATTTCCATATCGTATTCGACACGTTCTTGTAAACGTTTGCCTTCTTCGATTTTCCCTTCACGTTTGAATGCTTCAACTTGCAAAAGCATATCTTCTCCAATTTGATCGAGCGCTTGACGAGAAGTTTCTGGACTTGAAACGAAAATGTTAGCTGGATAAATATTGATTTCTACAAAACTGTCTAATTTGGTATTTGTTTCTGGATCAATCGAAGAAATAGCTTCGATGTCGTCTCCCCAAAATTCAACTCTTAACGCATAATCAGCATAAGCTAGGAAAATATCTACTGTATCTCCTTTGACACGAAACATTCCACGCTTGAATTCTGTATTCGCTCGTGAGTATAGATTTTCTACAAGTTTGTATAAGAATTTGTTTCTTGGATAGCTCATTCCAACTTTGATTGGCAGGATACTATTCGCAAATTCATTTGGATTTCCAATACCATAAATACAAGAAACAGATGACACAACTACAATATCTCTTCGTCCTGAAAGTAGGGCAGAAGTAGTCGATAATCTCAATTTCTCTAATTCATCATTGATTTGAAGGTCTTTTTCAATATATGTCCCAGTTACAGGCATATACGCCTCAGGTTGGTAATAATCGTAATAAGAAACAAAATATTCTACCGAATTCTCAGGGAAGAATTGCTTGAATTCCCCGTATAATTGAGCCGCAAGCGTTTTATTATGAGATAAAATTAAAGTCGGTCGATTTACTTCTTTTATAACATTTGCAACAGTAAACGTTTTTCCACTTCCAGTAACACCAAGCAAAGTTTGATCGTGCGTTTCATCCAAAAGTCCAGCGACTAATTGTTTGATCGCTTCCGGTTGATCTCCAGTAGGTTGAAATTCTGAAACAAGTTTAAAATCCATTGCAAATTATTTGAGTTAAAGTTACTTAATATTTTAATCTAAAAACAAATCCAAAAACTTTAGATTGAGCGATTCCGAAAATTCGGAAGAAATCCAAAATCTTTAGATTGAGCGAAGTCGAAATCCAAAATTCAAAATTCATCTTATTCATAATTCCGATTCAAAAAAGTATATTTGTGAAACAAACAATTTAAAGTTATCATGACAGAGCAATGGAATAATTTCATTTTTGAATTAAGTCATAACCCGCTAAATGCTGTTTTTTTAATTCTAGGGATCATTTTATTAGAAGTAATTTTATCATTTGACAATGCAGCAGTATTGGCTACAATGGTTAAAGATTTGTCTCCTGAAAATCAATCTAAAGCATTGCGATACGGTATTTTAGGGGCTTATTTGTTTAGAGGTGTTGCGTTGGTTCTAGTTGAGCAAATTTTAGAAATTTGGTGGTTAAAACCAATTGGAGGTTTGTATTTATTGTGGATGTGTATCCAACATTTTAGTTCGTCAGCAAAAGAAGAGGCTGAAGAAGAAGTAAAAGAAACCAAAAAGAGTTTTCTGTATAAATATACTGTTGGAATTTTAGGTGTTTTTTGGTCGACAGTTTTAGCTGTTGAATTTATGGATATCGTTTTTTCAATTGATAATATCTTCGCTGTTGTTGCTTATACTGAGAATATTATAATTATTTGTATTGGTGTATTCATTGGTATTTTAGCGATGAGGTATGTAGCAAAATACTTTGTTGTGTTAATGGAGAAATATCCATTTTTAGAGAAATCAGCTTTTATTGTAATTGGAATTTTAGGAGTTAAATTATGCTTTTCAGTTTTAGTTCACTTCAATAAAGAACAATTTGAATGGATTGAAAGTGAAGCTTTTGATATGTTTATTTCTGTTGTGACGCTTTTAATTTTCTTTATTCCTGTTATTTCAGGTAAGTTTTTTAAGAAAAAATAAATGAGTTTGCGTAAGATAATCCATGTGGATATGGATGCTTTTTACGCTTCCGTTGAACAATTAGATAATCCTGATTTAAGAGGGAAACCTGTTGCCGTTGGTGGAAATGCAGAACGAGGAGTGATTGCCGCTGCGAGTTATGAAGCTCGAAAATTTGGAGTAAAGTCAGCAATGAGTTCCAAAATGGCGGCTCGAATGTGTCCCGATTTAATTTTTGTTCGACCTAATTTTCAACGTTACAAAGAAGTTTCACAGCATATTCATACGATTTTCAAACGTTACACAGATGCAATTGAACCATTAGCATTAGATGAAGCATTTTTGGATGTGACTGAAAACAAAATGGGATTAAATTCAGCTACTTTTATTGCTCAATCTATTAAAAACGACATTTTCACAGAACTTAATTTAATTGCATCAGCAGGTGTTTCGTATAATAAGTTTTTAGCAAAATTAGCTTCTGATCAAGACAAGCCCAATGGATTATTTGTCATCAAACCTGAAGAAGCAGTTGCCTACATGGAGAGTTTATCGGTAGAACGATTTTTTGGAGTGGGGAAGGTAACCGCTGAGAAGATGCATTCATTGCAAATTTATAAAGGAAAAGATTTGATGAAGTATTCCGTGGAAGAACTTCAATCTAATTTTGGTAAAATAGGTTCTTTTTTGTTTTCAATTGTCAGAGGAATAGATGAGCGAGAAGTGATTTCGAATCGTGAACGTAAAAGTATCGGAGCAGAAACAACCTTTTCAAATGATATTTTCGATGAAATAAATTTTAGAAACTTCGCTTTAAATTGTGTTGAAACCTTATGGAAACGCTATAAACCCTATCCTAAAAAAGGTCGTTCGATTACCATCAAAATCAAATACAATGATTTTACGCAAATCACACGTTCCACAACTGAAACAGTTGAAATAACTTCCAAACCTCAATTAGAACTACTCGCCGAGAAATTAATCGACTTGGTCTTACCGTTAGATAAACCCGTTCGATTAATCGGTTTTCAAATCAGTGGATTTGCCTCCGAGTCCAAAGATAAACAACTTTCGATGGATGGGCTGTTTGATTAGTTTTTCGATTTCTCTCCTTGAGAGCTTGTACCGATTACTATCGGTTAGGGGTTAGGGGAGGAAGTGTACATCGGTTTCCCTCCTTGAGGAGGGGTTAGGGGAGGTGACAATAATAATCTTGAATGCGAAGTGAGTCAATACAGAATTAAATTCACTAAAGTCATCCCCCTCTCCCGATAGCTATCGGGACCCTTCAAAGGGGGAAGATGTCAAATTCTCGGTTCTTCCAAACAAAAATCGGAAAAAGCTCTTCAAATGGGAAAGGATTTTAATGTAAAAGAGTTAAGTAACCACTTTGAATGCCTTCTTTTCCGTTATTATCTTTATAAATCATGTTCCAATAGTAAACACCATCAGGACCAATATTATCTCCAATTTTACCATCCCAACCAACATTCAATTTGTTAGAGAAAAACACCTGCTCTCCCCATCGGTTAAGAATCGATAATTCATAGGATTCTATATGTTCTGCCAACACAGGAACAAAAAAATCATTCACCCCATCACCATTAGGTGTAAAAACATTGGGTTCTATAATTTTTCCTTCTGGATGGTAGGTTAAATCTTGTTCTAGGCTGACATCGTCTATGAAATAATAGGTATCAACATTATAATTTGAATCATAAGGTAATATAGAAGTCTCAGAAAAAGAATAAAAATTACCAATTGTTAAATATTGAAATTCATCATCAGCAATGAAGGATAATTGATATGTTTTCCATTCCGTTGTACCAATAACAACAACCTCTTCAATTTCAATTTGAGGTGTATAGTTTAAAAATAAATCAGATGAATTATGAATAGAATCTGTTGAAAAATAGAATCCGAAATGATTCGAATAACCATTATTTATATACAAACTATTTTGATACCATCCACAAAATGGGGTTGAATCACTTTGAAAACCTTTAGCTATAGATAATGTTAAATTGTATTTCTGACCTTTATTAAGTTTTTGTAATAATCTAGTTGAAATATATTCATGCCAATCTGGATAATCAGAAGTATATATTAAAAGTCCAACCATAGCATTGCCAGAATGACTATTTACAAATCCACTACATGTATGTGGTATTTTAACATCACAACCTGCAGTAGTAGTATAATAATCAGATGTTGTTTCATCCATTGGATTAAACCAATTATTACAACAATGAATTTGTTGTGCAAATGAATAAGAAATAGTGGCTGGTTCACAATTTCGTTCCTCAAAGCCCCCATTGGCAATGAGGTTTTGGCCAAATGAAAAAAAATAACATAAAAAAAAATATGAGAGCAAGTAACGTTTTCATTCTAGAATGATTCTATATTTTTAAAATAATTTAATGGCTAACATGCACTTTTGGAGTAAATGAAAAAATGATTGAGTTAAAAAAATCTTTTTTCAAAATTCATTAAATGCTAGATTCGACCAAAGCAAAATTATAGTTATTTTTTATTTTTTGAAGTTTTTTATTGCTTTTTTTTTCCTCCTTGAGAGCTTGTACCGATAGCTATCGGTAAGGGGTTAGGGGAGGTGATCGTGATAATCTTTATCCTGAAGCGATTTTAGGTTTCCCTCTTTGAAGAGGGATTAAGGGAGATGACAATAATAATCTTTATTTCGAGACGTGACGATACAGAATTAAGTTCACTGTTGTCATCCCCCTCTATCCCCCTTCAAAGGGGGAAAATTAAAAACTAACTTCTATCCTAACAGGTAAATGATCAGAATAACCTCCTAAATAGTTTTTAGCATACGTTCTGAAAGGTACTTTTTCACCTTTGTATTCTGTTATTAAGAAAGTTGGAGAAAGAATTTTACCAGAATCTTTTACAACTTTTAAACCTTTTTTAGCAGTTAAAAAACCTGGAGAAACAGCTATATGATCTAATACATCCCATTCGCTTTTGAAGTTGTGTGTTCCTCCAAATTCTCCTGAAGTTTTGAAGATCATTTGAGTTAAAACAGAATAAACCATTTGTGGAGCTTTGTCTTGTGGATGATCATTTAAATCTCCCATGAAAACAATTTTAGCATTTTTATCTTTCGCTAAAATAGAATCAATGAATGTTTTAGCAGCAGTTGCAGCAATTACACGGTTAACTTCACTTTCTTTTTCGCCACTTCTTCTACTTGGCCAGTGATTTACCATGGCATAGAAAGTCGTTTTTCCTTTTTTGAATTTTACCCAAAGTATATCTCTCGTTTTCGAATAGGCTGTATCAGGTAATGAATAACGTAAGAATCCTGAATCTACCATTTTCAAAGTGATGCTATCGTAAATCATTCCAACGTCAATTCCTCTATCATCAGGACTGTTATAATGTGCAACTCCGTATTTACCTTTCATTGTTTTAGAATGATTGATTACATCACGAATCACATTTGCATTTTCAACTTCACACATTCCAATGATTAATGGATTATTCACTTCATTAATCACTTGATTGATATGTGTTAATTTCTCATTGTATTTGGGACTATTCCAATTGTTTTTTCCTTCTGGAAGAAACTCCTCATCGTTTTTTGTTGGATCGTTTATCGTATCAAAAAGATTTTCTACGTTGTAGAATAATATTGTTCTTTTTTCTTGCGCAAACGAATTTACTCCGATAATCGTTGCAATTACTAGTAATAATGTAGTTTTCATAGTTTAACTTGTTTTAAAATTAAGTAGGTACAAAAAAATAGAGAGCAAACGGGCGTCTGCTCTCTATCTTTTAATCAACCTAACCTAACCACCTAAATCAGAACAAATATATTACAAATTTTTTAAATACAAAATAAATTTTTGTTAAATTTTAATTAATTATCAATTTTTCTTCTTCTTTTTCAGAAATCGGTCTTCTGAACACTATTTTTCCATCGAAAATATCCATGATGACATTACTTGAAGTATCCACTTTTCCTGCTAAAATTGATTTTGACAATTCATTTAATACTTCACGTTGAATAACACGCTTCACTGGTCGAGCACCAAAGAAAGGATCAAATCCAACTTCTGCTATGTGGTCGAACGCTTCATCAGTTACTACTAAATGGATGTCTTTTTCAATTAATACTTTTTTCAAGTTGTTCAATTGAATATGAACGATTTGTTTAATATTTTCAACTGTTAATGGATCAAACATGATCGTTTCGTCAATTCTATTTAAGAATTCTGGTCGAATCGTTTGTTTTAATAATTCCATTAATTCAAATTTTGCTTTTTCTCTTGCTCTTTCAAATTCAGCTGGTTTAATTCCATCGAATTTTTCATGAATAACATTCGAACCAATATTTGAAGTCATGATGATGATTGTGTTTTTGAAATTCACCACGCGACCTTTATTGTCAGTCAAACGTCCATCATCTAAAACTTGCAATAAAATATTGAAAACATCTGGATGCGCTTTTTCGATTTCATCTAATAAAACAATAGAGTAGGGACGACGACGAACGGCTTCTGTTAATTGTCCACCTTCATCATATCCAACGTATC
>CANGHX010000154.1 GCA_947453715.1 Flavobacteriales bacterium
AAAGCTTAACATATGGTTCACTATTTAAAAAAGAAAAATCAATCCCTTGACGCTCGGCAAACATACTTATATCTCCAGGAAATTCAACTTCTGATCCGGGTAAAACATCTTCAACATTCATCTTTGCACCATCAAAACCCATTCTTTTACTAACTAACCCTGCTTTTGAATAAACAATAACAAAATTAAGTCCAATAGGTCCAGTATATTTGAAAGCATACTTACCATTTGAACCAGAAACACCCGTAGCCAATTGTTGCCCATCTTTCATTAATGAAACGGTAACACCAGCTTCTTTTTTTCCTAAGTCAGTATTCGTGATTACTCCTGAAAATTTGTAGATAATGTTATCTTGAGCATAACTCAAAACACCAACAAACAAACTCACTATTAGTATAAATAATTTCATATCTTTGGTATAAACGTAAATCTGTACAACTAGATACAGTTTTGGTTTAATTATTTTTAATAAAAAACAAATATCGTAAAAAACTTCTAAAGTTTTTCATTTATAATACGCAAGAACTATGCTAAAAATTAACGATTTAAGTTACTGGGAAAAAGACACTTACTTTAACAATGTTGATTACTTAATCATCGGAGCTGGAATTGTTGGATTTAGCACAAGTTTAGAAATCAAAAAAAAGCATCCAAAAGCAAAGATTCTGATTATTGAAAGAGGATTCTTACCTACAGGGGCGAGTTCTAAAAATGCAGGTTTTTCGTGCTTTGGAAGTGCAACAGAATTAGTTGACGATTTATCACATATTTCTGAAGAAGATGTATGGAAAACAGTCGAAATGCGTTGGCAAGGTTTACAAAATCTACAATCAATAATTGGAAGAGAAAATTTAGATTTACAAATCAATGGTTCTTGGGATTTAATTACTGAAAATGAACGCACTATAAACATTGAAACAGTTGAGAAAATCGATTATTTGAACGAGAAAATTGAAGCTATAACAAATGAAAAAAATGTTTACTCTATTGATAAAAACATTCAAGAAAAATTTGGATTTAATAAGGTAGAATCTAGTTTTTACAATCGATTAGAAGGTCAAATTAATAGTGGACGAATGATTCACAAATTCCACCAATTAGTTCTTGAAAATGGAATTCATTGCTTATTTGGAATTGAAGCTCTTTCCATCAATTCTTCTGACACGACTTCTATTATACACACTTCTATTGGTGAAATTAAAGCTTCTAAAATTTGTATTTGCACGAATGGTTTTGCGAAACAATTTTTACCAGATGAAGATGTTAATCCGGCAAGAGCTCAAGTTTTAATCACAAAACCAATTAAAAACTTACAACTTAAAGGGACGTTTCATTACCAACAAGGATATTATTACTTTAGAAATATTGACAACAGAATATTATTAGGAGGTGGAAGAAATCTAAATTTTGAAGGTGAAACAACAACTTCTTTTGAACAAACTGATCAGATAAAAAATGCCTTAATTGATTTATTGAACAATGTGATCACACCCAACCAACCTGCTGAAATCGAACATTTTTGGTCGGGCATTATGGGAGTTGGAAAAACTAAAAAACCAATCATCAAACTGATTCACCCCAATATTGCTGTCGGTGTTCGCTTGGGAGGAATGGGCGTAGCAATTGGATCATTGGTTGGTAAAGAAATTTCTGAAATTCTATAAACGAACGGAGGTCTTGAATTTTACGTGTTTCATTACAAATTGCGTATTGATGTTCGCTATATGCTCTAATTTTGACAATTTATTCAAAATGAAATCTTGATAGTCAGTCATATCGCTAGAAATAATTTTCAATAAATAATCATAACTTCCTGAAACATAATAACATTCCAAGACTTCATCCATTTCTCTAATTGCTTTCGTAAACTCTTCAAAAACATCTGAATGATGCTTTACGATACTTACACTACAGTAATTAATAAGCGCTTTATTAATCATTTCCAAATTTACAATTGCCACATAACGTTTAATAATTCCAGCTCGTTCTAATTTCTTAATTCGATCATGAATTGGAGCTACTGAAAGATTTAATTTCTCAGATAATTCTTTTATCGGTTGCTTACAATCTTCTTGTAATAAGTTAATTAACTTAATATCTGTTGCGTCTAATTTTATTGACATAATGTTTAGTTTACAATTTATTAATCTTAACCAAATATTATTTTGTTTAAAGAGTAACTAAACAAAATAATCAATACAAAAATGATTACAAAACACTAAAAAACCAAATTATTTACTGCATTATTATACATTATCAAAAATATGAACTGTAAAAACTAATTTTACAATAAAAAATGTCAGAATTAACTATTTCAGAACGTATTAAACTAGAATTTGAGCGACTAACTCAAAAAAACCAGGAGTACATTGGCTACCCATTAACTAAAAATTTCGATTATCAAATTTTAGCTCCTTTCCTTAATTTACAAATCAATAATGTTGGTGATCCCTTTACACCTTCGTCATTAGGAATTGATACTAAAAATATTGAAAAAGAGGTGATTGGATTCTTTTCTCAACTTTTAAATGCTCCTCAGAAAGATGTTTGGGGATATGTCACAAATGGAGGTAGTGAAGGGAATTTATATGGCCTATATTTGGCTAGAGAAGCCTTTCCAACAGGTATGGTTTACTATTCAGAATCGACTCATTATAGCGTTAAAAAAAATCTTCATTTACTGAATATGCAAAACATCGTAATTCGCGCTCAAGAAAATGGAGAAATGGATTATCATGATCTAGAAAATTCAATAACTTCTAGAAGACATCAACCAGCAATTTTCTTTCTAAATATTGGATCGACAATGAAAGAAGCAATTGATAATCTTGCTAATGTGAAAAAAATAATTATAAAATTAGCGTTAAAGAATTACTATATCCACTGTGATGCTGCTTTACTTGGATTAATTGCTCCTTTTCACAATCCTAAACCCCTTTTTGATTTCAAAGAAGGAATTGACAGTATCTCTATTTCTGGTCACAAATTCATCGGTTCACCAATCCCATGTGGAATCGTTTTATGTAAAAACGCACATAAAGATCGTGTAGGAAGCACTATTTCATATGTAGATACAAAAGACACCACAATCACAGGGTCTAGGAATGGATTAACTCCCCTAGTTTTATGGTATGCTCTAAAAAATTTAGGAATCAGAGGTTTAAAAAACAATGTTATAAAATGTATCGAATTAGCAAAATATACAGAAGAACGACTAAATGAACTTGGAGTGAATGCTTGGCGAAACAATAATGCAATTACAGTTGTTTTTGATAAACCTTCAATTGAACTTTGCAAAAAATTTCAACTTGCAACAGAAGAATCAATTTCTCACATTATTTGCATGCCTGGAGTTGAAAAAACACAAATAGATCTTTTTGTAGATGCATATAATATAGAAATCAGACAAAAGAATGAACAATCACTTTTGATGCCTGAAATAAATGAAGAAATATTATGGCCTGAATACTTTTAATTTTTGTTAAACATTCGTTAAAATTGAAAAAAAGATTAAAAATCGAACAACTAATTATATTCCTTTTACGTTATATAAATAGAAACTATAAATCTCTGCGTCATGACTACTAAACACATTCAAAAGCTAAATGAAGCTGTTTATATTTTACGCAACTTCATTGAATTAAGCGCACAATTACTGCCATTTTTGGTAGAATTAAAGTATGCTAAAACGTTGACTGAAGAAGATCAAGTTGACAAGGAAAACATTATCGATTTGTATAAAAATTATGCCTTTGAGGATGAAACTTCAATTCAATTAATGGACTCTCCGATTCTTTCATTAATTCATGATTCTTTCGAAACAATTATCAAAGAAGATTCGAAAAAAAGAATATCACTTTCAAAAGTGAAAAAATTCATGAGAGAACACGATCGTCTTCAAGACAATTGGGCAATTATTGATGCAAATTAAAAAGACAAATAAAAGTAGAATCAAATATTAATTTGGTTCTACTTTAAAACCATTTAAAATCAAATAAATCACTATTTTCGTAACTATGAAAACAGTGAAAGATCCAGGCTTAGGCTCAAAATTTCAAAAGCCTTTAAAACGTTTGATGAATCGTGATGGTTCATACAATATCGTTAGGCGTGGAGGATTAACTCCATTACAAGATTTTTATAAATTTTTGATGGAACTTAAAACGTATAAGTTTTTAATTTTCACATTATTATTTTATATCGCAATAAATATATTCTTCACTTTTTTATATTTGATAGTGGGAATTGATCAACTTAATGGCATTTCAGATCGTCAACATCCATTTTTTAGTGCATTTTTCTTTTCTACCCAAACCTTTACAACTGTTGGTTACGGATCAGTCTCTCCTGGGAAAATGGGAGCAGAAATTATTGCAATGGTTGAAGCCTTTGTCGGATTGTTAGCATTTGCATTGGTAACTGGTCAATTATATGGTCGATTTTCCAGACCGAATGCCCGATTAGCATTTTCAAGAAATGTAATTATCACTCCATTTGAAGAAGGTAAAGCTGTGATGTTTAAAATGGTAAATCAACGAAACAATGTATTATTAAATACAAAAGTTAAAGTCTTTCTTTCGTTAGATAAAACAGAAGGTGTAGACCATTTCAATAAAGATTATTTTCAACTGAATTTAGAAACAGATTCAATTACCTTTTTCCCATTAACATGGACGTTGGTTCACAAAATAAATGAAGATTCTCCTCTAATTAATCTTACATTAGATGAAATTACCGCAAAACGTGCTGAAATTTTTGTGTTAATTGAGACTTTTGATGAAACATTTTCACAGGAAATCGTACAAAAACATTCATACGGTCAAGGTGATTGGCTTGAGAATGTAAAGTTTGAAGGCAATTTTAGACCAAATGATGACGGTAAATTAGAATTATTTGTTGATGAAATCGACAAAGTAACAGCAATATAAAATGACAATAAAAGATATAAATACATCGATAGAACTACCTGTAATGGAATACTTTTACACGATCCAGGGTGAAGGTTTTTATTCGGGGCGTGCGGCGTTTTTTATTCGTTTGGCTGGTTGCGATGTTGGTTGTGTTTGGTGCGATGTGAAAGAAAGTTGGGATCATGAAGCTCATCCAAACTTATCGAATGATTTTATTATAGAAGAAGTTTTAAAATCGAAAACAGATTTCGTTGTGATTACAGGTGGTGAACCAGCAATGTATGATCTTACAACTTTGATTAATAGACTAAAAGACCACAAAATCGAAACAGCTATTGAAACTTCTGGTTGCTACGAATTAATCGGAAACATTGATTGGTACTGCTTTTCACCTAAGAAATTTAAAAAACCAACAGAGGAAGCTTATTCAAAAGCGAATGAATTGAAAGTTGTGATTAGTCACCCTTCAGACTTTCAATGGGCAGAAGAACATGCTGCAAAAGTAAATTTGGAATGCAAATTGTACTTACAACCAGAATGGTCAAAACAAGAACGTTTTTTACCTGAAATAATAGAATATGTAAAGTTAAATCCTAGATGGAGAATTTCTTTACAGACACACAAATTCATGAATATACCTTAACAATTAGATTATGAAGTATCTATTTTTAACACTATTGACATTTGTTTTCGCAGCTTGTGGAGTTGCTCAAAAACCTTATTCTACAACGAATAAAAAAGCGATTAATTATTTTGAAGAAGCATTAAATGCAGGAGTAAAAACTGACATGAACACAGGTCGTAAACTCTATGCACCAGGTATTGATTTACTTTCAAAATCACTTGATAAAGATTCCAATTTTGTAGAAGCACATTTATTGATTGCTGAATACTATGAAAGTTCAAATAATTTTAAAGAGGCAATAACGCATTATGAAAAAGCATTAATGCTTAACCCTAATTATTATTCATCTGGAATTACTTATTTTTACCTTGCTAGTTGCCAGCAAACAATTGGTGATTATGAAAAAAGTATTAAAAATTATGATATCTTTATAAATAACCGAAATGCTGATCAAAACTTAATTAAATCTGCTTATGAATTAAAACAAAGAAGCGTTTTTTCAGCTGAAGCGATGAAACACCCAACGAATTTCAAACCGATCAATATTGGACCAGGAATTAATACTGCTGATCCTGAATATTTCCCAACGATTACAGTTGATGGAAAAACAATTCTTTTTACAAGAAGAATTAAAGATGATCGTGTTCCAAATTATAAAATGCAAGAGGATTTTTATGTTTCTCAATTAGTTCAAAATAGATGGGCTACAGCAACTCCAATGCCTCCGAATGTTAATACGGTTTTAAATGAAGGCGCTCCTACAATAAGTGCAGATGGTCGTTCTTTAATTTTCGTAGCTTGCTCAGATCAATCTGGAGATAACTATTACGGAGAAGGAAGAAATGGAAAAGGAAGTTGCGATTTATTTATCACCAAAAGATTAGGTAAAACGTGGTCTAATCCGATTAATTTACCTGGTGGAGTAAATTCTACCATTTGGGAAAGTCAACCTTCACTTTCAGCTGATGGTAAAACAGTTTATTTTATTAGAAGAGTTAGTCGTCAGGGAGAACAACCAAATTCAGATATTTATGTTGCTCGTCTTCAAAAAGATGGAACAACTTGGGGAATGCCTGAAAGACTTCCTAGCAATATTAATTCTCCTGCTCAAGAAGAATCTGTATTAATTCACCCTGATGGAAAAACATTGTATTTTGCATCTAGAGGACTTGTTGGTTTAGGTGGTTCTGATTTATTTGTTTCAAGAATGAAACCCGATGGAACTTGGGGAAATCCTGAAAATTTAGGTTACCCAATTAATACAAGTTCAGATGAAAATTCATTAATGGTTTCGCCTGATGGAGAAATTGGTTTCTTCGCTTCTGACAGAGAAGGTGGTTATGGAGATTTAGATATTTATTATTTCGAAATGCCAGAAAATTTAAGACCTACAAAAACATTGTACTTTGAAGGTTTAGTTTTTGACGCATTGACTCGTAAACCAATCCCAGGAAAATTCCAATTAATTGATTTAAAAACAGGAAAAGAGGTAATTATTTCTGAAGCTGATAAAGTTACGGGAGAATTTATGGTTTCACTTCCTGTAAATAATGATTACGCTTTAAATGTGAATTACCCAGGTTATAATTTCTTTTCTCAAAACTTCAACATGACCAACCCAGAAGGATTAGAAGCGACTCACATGGATGTGCCAATGGTGCCAATTTCAAGTGAACTTCCAACTGTTTTGGATAATGTTTTCTTTGATTTAGGAAAAGCTACTTTACGTCCAGAGTCTTCAGTTGAATTGAATAAATTGAGAGATTATTTGGTATTAAATCCAACGTTGAAAATTGAATTGGGTGGACATACCGATACAAGAGGTGATGCAGCAGAAAACATGACACTGTCAAGTAATCGTGCGAAAGCCGTTTACGATTATTTAATCACTCAAGGAATTGTTGCTGATCGTTTAGCTTACAAAGGTTACGGTGAAACAGTGAATCGAATTTCTGATGCTGAAATTGCTAAATTGGCAACTGATAAAGAAAAAGAAGCAGCACATCAAAAAAATCGTAGAACAGAATACAAAATTATTAAATAATAATAAAACTCAACTCGTTTAAGATGCATTTCATTCGATTAATAAGACCAATTAATTTACTAATTATTGCTTTAACAATGGTTAGTGCAAGATACTTTTTAATCGTTTATGAAAAGTTTTCCGCTGCGGACCTATCTTTTAAAGAAGGTGAAAGTTTTGATTTCTTTTTACTAGTGTTCTCTACAGTATTAATTGCTGCAGCAGGAAACATCATCAACGATTATTTTGATGTAAAGGCAGATCGAATCAATAAACCTGAAAAGTTAATTGTAACGAAATACATCAAACGTAGATGGGCAATTATTTCACATTGGATGCTGAATGTGGTTGCTTTCTCTATTGCAATCTACTTAAGCTCTCGTAACGATACGTTTTGGTATGTCTTCATTCATTTATTAACGATAAATCTCCTTTGGTTTTACAGTGCTTATTTCAAACGAAAACCAATCATTGGGAATTTTATTATTGCAGGCTTAACGGCTTTGGTAATGATCCTTTGCGGTGTGCATTTTTATTACCATTCAGATATAAATATTCCT
>CANGHX010000155.1 GCA_947453715.1 Flavobacteriales bacterium
ACAAATAGAGATACCACTGTAAGTCCAACTTCAAATTTCTTTTATCATGCCAATGGTAGTTGGTTTAAAAAGAATCCAATTGCTGCATCTGATCAAAGTAATGGTATTTTTAATACAATTGGAGATACTATTAATAGTCAAATCAGACAGATTTGTGAAAAATCAGCTGCATTGACGGATGCAAAACAGGGGAGTAACGAACAAAAAATTGGTGATTTCTATGCTTCTGGTATGGATACAATTGCAATTGAAAAAGCTGGATTGACACCTTTAAAATCAGAATTGGCAAAAATTACGTCAGTTAAAGATGTAACAACTTTAATGAAAGAAATTGCTCATCTTCATACAATTGGCTCAAGTCCTGCATTCTCTTTTTATATTGGTCAAGATGATAAAATGAGTTCAAAATACGCTTTGTTCTTTATGCAAGGTGGATTAGGATTAGGGGATCGTGATTATTATTTTAATACTGACGAACGAACAACTGAAATTCGTTCAGAATATAAAAAACACCTTCAAGCAATGCAGGTGTTGATGGGCGAATCTAAAGAGATCGCAAATAAAAATGCTTCAATTATTTATAAATTAGAAAGTGACTTAGCAAAGGTGTCTCGAAAATTAGAGGAACAAAGAGATCCTGTAAAGAATTACAATAAAATGTCACTTTCAAAATTTAATGAATTGACTTCAAATATTTCTTGGGCGAATGTTCTAGTAGAATTAGGTGTTAAAAAAGCTGATTCAGTGATTGTTCGTCAACCAGAATTTTTTCAAGCCTTAAACGGAATGGTTAAAACTGTTTCTATAGAAGATTGGAAAGTTTATTTAAAGTGGAATTTAATTGATTCTTATTCTAACTATTTAACAAGTAAAATCAGAAAGCAAAACTTTAAATTTTACGCTACCATAATGAATGGTGTAAAAGAACAAAAACCTAGATGGGAAAACATTGTTAATCAAACAAACGGTTCTTTAGGTGAATTGATTGGTCAAATTTACGTGAAAGAATATTTGCCTGCAGGATCAAAAGAGAAGTTGTTAGAAATTGGGAATTCTATTAGAGATGTTTACGCTCAACATATCAAGAAATTAGATTGGATGAGTGAACCAACAAAGAAAAAAGCATTACATAAATTAAGTAAAATTGTAATGAAAGTTGGTTATCCTGATAAATGGAAAGACATGAGTAAACTAAAGATCACTAGAGAGTCTTATTGTCAAAATGTAATGAATTCAAATACTTGGGACTATAATTTCATGGTATCTAAATATGGTAAGAAAGTAGATAAGTCTGAGTGGGCTATGTATCCTCAAACATACAATGCTTATTATGATCCAAGTAATAATGAGATTGTAGTTCCTGCTTGTAATATTATTGTTCCTGGGTTCGAAGGGAGAATGCCAGATGATGCGATTTTATATGGGATTATTGGTGGTTCAACATTTGGACATGAAATCACACATGGTTTTGATGATCAAGGAAGTCAATACGATGAAAATGGAAATTTAAATAACTGGTGGACGCCTGAAGATTTAACTAAATTTCAAGCGAAAACAAAATTAATTGTTGAGCAATTCAATAACTTCAAAGTGTTAGGAAATAAGCATGTGAACGGAGATGCTACTCAAGGTGAAAACATCGCTGATTTAGGAGGTGTTGTAATGGGGTTAGAGGCATTTAAAAGAACACCTCAATTCAAAAACAATGTAAAGGTTAGTGGGTTTACGCCAATTCAACGTTATTTCTTAGCGTATGGTTATGCATGGATGGTGAACATTAATGATGAAGCGCTAGGAAATCAAATTATGACGGATGTTCACGCTCCAGCACAATTTAGAATTAATGGACCTTTAAGTAATATTCAAGAGTTTTATACTGCTTTCAAAGTGAAGAAAGGAGATAAAATGTATTTAGCTCCAGAGAAAAGAGTGTTGATTTGGTAAGTTAAATTTTGGATTTTAGATTTTGAATTTTGGATCAATATAATCCAAAATTCAAAATCCAAAATTTTTATAATGTTTCGAATAAATCGTCGTGATGTTTTCTTACTTTTTGCAAGTATTGGTATTTATCATCTTCATGGCGGTAACCAATCGGACAAACTAAAGCAGCATGAAGATTTTGAGCTTTTAAATTTAAAATTTCATCATAACCTTCAGGACTAAATCCTTCCATTGGTGTTGCATCAATTCTTAATTGAGCACAAGTGGTCATTAAAACACCTAAAGCAATATAAGCTTGTTTTGAATTCCAGATTTGTTTCTTTTCGACACTATAAGTAGTTAAGTAGCTCTTTGCGTATGAACCAAATCCATCGTATGTTGAACTATCAACATTTCTTATGTTTGACATTAAAGTAACGTGATTGTCCACATGCGTTTCATTCGTGTCTATGATTGAACAAAGCACAATTAAATGAGAAGCATCTGTAATTTGTGATTGTCCATTAGAAGCTCCTTTTAATTTTTCTCTTAATTCTGGGTTTTCGATTATTAAAAATTTCAAAGGCATTAAACCAAGTGAAGTAGGAGTTAGCCTCAATGCTTCTTTGATAATATTTAAATCTACTGGACTAACTTTTTTTGTTGAATCGAATTTTTTTGTAGCGTATCTCCAGTTTAAATCTTCTATTATTTTGCTCATTTGTAAAAGTATTTGTTTGTTAAAAAATCATTGGTACATCTAAAAATAGTAGTTCACTATCCTCATTTACAAAAATACGGACTTCTTTTGTGTTGTAAACACCTATTGCATCTCTGTTCGTTAATTTATTTTCATCAACGGTAATTGTCCCGTTTATCACCATGATATAAACACCATTTCCATCTTTTTTAATTGGATATACAATTTCTTTACCTTTTGATGGTTTGTTGATGAAAATCCAAGCATCTTGATGAATCCAAGAGCCTTCATCATCAGCATTTGGAGAAATTAATTGTAAAAAATTGTTTTCTGCTTTTGCATAATCAATGTCAATTTGATCATAACGTGGAGTTACATTTCGTTTATTTGGAAAAATCCAGATTTGAAATAAATTAATTTCTTCTGTTTGACTAGCATTGAATTCACTGTGAAGAATACCTGTGCCTGCACTCATTACTTGAATTTCTCCAGTAGTAATAACCGAAGTATGCCCCATTGAATCTTTATGTTCCAATTTACCTCTCAACGGAATGGTAATGATTTCCATATTATCATGAGGATGCGTTCCAAATCCCATTTTAGGCGCAACGATATCATCATTTAATACTCGTAAAGCTCCAAAATTTATTTTATCAGGATTGTACCAGTTAGCAAAACTGAACGAGTGTTTTGCATTCAACCAGCCATGATTTGCATGTCCACGTTCTTTTTCAGGGTATAAGATTGTTTCCATTTCTTAATATTTTAAGTAAAGATAATTAAAATAAATATACCGTGGTAAATAATTTGAATATAGTTAAAAGTTAAAAGTTGATATTACCAACTATTAATTATCCACTTTCAACTATCAACTATAAAGCCTTCTTCTCAATCTCTCTCAAGCTTTCCATTTTTTTCTTTGCTAGGAAACCTTTTACATCTTCGAAATGTTCTTTCACACGTTTATTTCCAAATTCGAAAACTTTAGTAGCTAAGCCATCTAAGAAATCACGGTCATGAGAGACAAGAATTAACGTACCATCAAACGCTTTTAATGCATCCTTGATAATGTCTTTTGTTTTCATGTCTAAGTGGTTTGTAGGCTCATCGAGAATTAATAAATTAACAGGTTCCAACAATAATTTGATCATTGCCAAACGCGTTTTTTCACCACCTGATAATACTTTTACTTTCTTTGTAGAATTTTCACCGCCAAACATAAAAGCACCTAATATATCTTTGATTTTAGTTCGGATATCACCAACTGCAATATGATCAATCGTTTCGAAAATAGTTAAATTTTCATCCAATAAAGCTGCTTGATTTTGAGCAAAGTATCCAACTTGAACATTGTGACCCAATTCTAATGAACCTTCAAAGTCAATTTCTTTCATGATGGCTTTAATCATGGTTGATTTACCTTCACCATTTTTACCGACAAAAGCTACTTTTTGACCACGTTCGATCGTTAATGAAGCTTTCTCAAAAACAGTATGATCACCATATTTTTTTGTTAATTCATTTACAACAACTGGATAACTTCCAGAACGTGGGGCAGGAGGGAACTTCAATTTTAAAGCAGAAGTATCTACTTCATCTACTTCGATGATTTCTAATTTCTCCAACATTTTCACACGAGATTGAACAACCAAAGTCTTTGAAAAAGTTCCTTTGAATCGCTCAATAAATTCCGTTTGTTCTGCTATAAATTTTTGTTGTTCGTCAAATTGTTTTTGTTGTTGTGCTCTTCGTTCTTTACGAAGCTCTAAGTAATGAGAATATTTCGCTTTGTAATCGTAAATTCTTCCCATCGTTACTTCAATTGTACGATTCGTAATATTGTCAACAAAAGCTCTATCGTGAGAAATTACAACAACCGCTTTTGCATTATTAATTAAGAAATCTTCCAACCATTGAATCGATTCGATATCCATGTGATTGGTAGGCTCATCTAATAAGATTAAATCTGGTTTTCTTAATAAGATTTTAGCTAATTCGATACGCATTCTCCATCCACCACTAAATTCAGAAGTTGGACGAGTGAAGTCTTCTCTTAAGAAACCTAAACCAAGCAATACCTTTTCAACTTCAGCATCAATGTTTGTTTCTTCAATTGAATAGAATTTTTCACTTAATTCTGATACACGTTCTATGATTTTATAATATTCGTCTGATTCGTAATCCGTTCGAATTGTCAATTGGTGATTTAATTCCTCGATTTCCGCTTTCATTCCAGATATTTCTGAAAATGCTTTCGCTGTTTCATCAAAAACAGTTGCGTTATCTTCCGTTAATAGATGTTGAGGCAAATAAGCGATGACATATTCTTTCGGAGCAGAAACATTTCCTTTTGTCGGTTTATTTATTCCAGCTAAAATTTTTAATAAGGTAGATTTTCCAGCACCATTTTTACCCATTAAGGCAACTTTGTCATTTTCATTTATTACGAATGAAACATCGCTGAATAATGTTTTACCACTAAATTCTACTCCTAAACCGTCAATTGAAATCATGTATTCTTTTTTTTAAGAATGCAAAGATAAATGAAATGTTATATAAAATCAGGAATTAAGTTATCTTATTGTTTAAGATTAGTCAACTGTTTTTGAATACATTTTGGCACTTATTAATTTATCACCTTTAGTATAATGCTTAGGAAGGTCTTTTTCAAATTTAAAACCTGACTTAAGGAGTACTTTTCCTGAAGCATTATTGAAATCAAAAATTGGTGCTTCAATTCTAGTATATTTTAGTGAAGAAAAACTAAATTCTGTAAATACTTTTAGGACTTTGGTGATTATTCCTTTATTTCTATATGGCTTTCCTAACCAATAATAAATTTCAACTGTTTCGTGATTTATGCCATAAGGGAAATGAAACCCAATATGTCCCATTAATTCAAGGTTGTTGTTTTTTATAACCCAATTTTTACGTATGTTGTTTTCTTTTTCAAAAGTGAAAATATAATCAAACCAAAATTCAGCATCTTTATCTGTGTAAGGTTTTGGTACACGCAAAGTTTGATTATAAAGCTCGTCATCATTTAAAAATTCGATCAGAAATTCTTTATCTTCTCTTGAACTTTTTGTTAAGAAGATATTTTCATCAATAATAATATTTGTGCCCATTAGTGTGATTTTTTTTGTAGGATAACTATCAACTATCAACTATCAACTATCAACTTTCAACCTATTCAACGTTTCCATCATTCGAAAGTAGAATTGCTATTGCTTTCGTGTTTTCAAAATTGGCAAACAAGATGATTATCATAACGGTTAATGGAACGCTGATTATCATGCCTGAAAACCCCCATAATGATCCCCAAACAGAAAGAGAAATTAAAGCAACTAGTGGACTAATATTTAATGATTTTCCTGCAATTCTTGGTTCAATTAAATTTGTAACAGTCAACAACATTGTGCTCAGTAAAACCAGTAATAGTATAGAACTTGAAAAATTTCCGTATTGAATAATAGAAAATGAAAAAGGAAGAATAACAGCGAAAAAAGTTCCAATCACAGGGATATAGCTAAATACGAAGACACCAGTCGCCCATAATAAAGGCAATTTTAGATTCATAAAATACATGATGAAAAAACAGATAGTTGCGGATATTAAACTTATCAAGGTTTTTATTCCGATGTATTGAATCATAGTATGTTCGATGTTTCTGAAAATCGTAATGGTATTTGTATGCTTTTCTTCGGATTTAAACATCATTTTTAATTTTGATTTGAACTTATTTTGTTCGAAAAATAAAAACAGGACATAGAAAATCACTAGCATTACATCACTAATAAATGTACTAAATGAACTTAAGATATAATTTGTAATTGATGAATAATCAAATGTTTGTATAGTATTTAATAGTTTTAAGGTGTAAACTTCTCCCAAAAATCCTTTTAAACTAGATGAAAGATGTGTTATGTTTTTACTGTGTTTTATTATTTCAAGTGGTAAATTTGGGGCATTGATTACGATGGTATTTACAATTGAAAAAAACATTCCGAAAAGAATAATCGATGCAAGTAAATGTTTTGACCAATCTGGAATTTTTTCTTGGAGAAATTTATTTCTGTCAATTAGCCTTCTAATGGAGCGAATGATATAGTAGAATAATATCGAAAAAACAAAAGGAAGGATAATTGATTTCCCTATAAAGAGGATGAAAAAAATTCCAATCGATAATAGTATGATGGAAGCATATTTAGAGCTGTTCATATTTCAAATTTAGTCAATAAAAAAAGGGAGAAATAAATTCTCCCTTTAAATATACTTATTTTTTGAAATCAGAAAGGTAAATCATCATCTTCTGCAGCTGTATTTGCTTGAGATGAAGAAACGCTTACAGGATCTAACGTCATTGCAGACGGACCACCTTGAGGCATTCCAGCCATTGGAGCAGCAGCACCAACTTTTTCAATTCTCCAAGCTTCTAACGTATTGAAATATTTAACTTCTCCTTGTGGACTTGTCCATTCACGACCTCTTAAGTTGAAAGACACTTCCACTTGTTCGTTTGGTTGGAATCCGTCAAGTAAAGAACATTTGTCTTGTGTAGCTTGAAAAAGGATATCTTGAGGGTACATACTAGAAGCGTCAGTAACTACAAATTCTCTTTTAGAAAATTTCTCACTTACTTGAACAGTAGGATTAACCACTTTTACAATACCATTTAATTTGAACATAATAATTTGTTTTTGTTGTTTTGTATTAATTATTAAAAGCAAGAAGGGTTAACCAAGCTTCTTTTAATTGATTGTTTGCTAATAATTCTTGTGCCTTTAGGTGTAGAGATTGCTCTAACTTTTCAGGTTCATCTTCTAAAGATACAAATAATTCACTTAATTCCAAAAGTTTGAATTCGTTTACATCTGTTTCATTTGGTAATTCTTCAATACCAGCCAAATGTCCTAAATCATTACCTGTAAGTATCTTACTAGATTTAATGTCAGCAGGTAAATGATCAAATCCAATTCCACAAGTAGTAATTGGTTTAGATATTTCGAACATTGAGTTTTGATCAGCTCTGCAATACCAATTTCCTCCCATACGAGAAACTAAGTCTATTTTATGTTGATCGATAGAACCATTTTCATCTAAAACAGCTTCATTGATATGAATTTTAACTACCTCACAAATGATGAGGTTTCCTGCACCGCCTTCTTGACCCAATTCAACTACTTCATTTACTTTACACTCAAATTGAACAGGTGATTCACCAACTCTTTTTGGTTTAATTAACTCCGAATCTAAAGCTGTGAAACCAGCTTTTTCAAATTCACTTACACCTGGAGCATATGGTGAACTAGCTAAACTCATTTGATGAACAATGTCATAATTCACAACATTGATAACTACTTCCGGAACAACTTTAACATTTTTATAGGTATCCTTTGTTTCGTTCGTTCTGCCGCTTCTTGCAGGAGAAAAAATTAATATTGGAGGATTTGCACTAAATACATTGAAGAAACTGAATGGAGCTAAA
>CANGHX010000156.1 GCA_947453715.1 Flavobacteriales bacterium
ACTTATAATTTCTAGCTGCTATTTTAATGAATTCATACTTCAACTCTTCTTTATGAAGAACTTCTTGATTGATATCATCACCTTTATATTCCCAAGCACCAGCAAATTTAAAGTTTTCATCATCACGTAATGTTTCACCTTCTGCATCTTGGTATTCTTCTCTGAAGTGACCTCCGCAAGATTCTTTACGTTGTAATGCATCAATAGCCATCAAGTGACCTAATTCCATAAAGTCAGCAACACGAATTGCTTTTTCTAATTCTGGATTTAACTCATCAGCACTTCCTGGTACGAAAACATCTTTGTGGAATTCAGCTCTTAAAGCTCCAATTTCTTCGATCGCTTCTTTTAAACCTTGTTCGTTACGTCCCATACCAACTTTGTTCCACATAATTAATCCTAATTTTTTATGGAAGTAGTCAACAGATTTTGTACCGTTATTGTTTAAGAATTTATTGATTTGATCGTTTACTCTCTGTTCAGCAGCATCAAATTCTTGAGTATTCGTTGGAATTGCTCCAGTACGAATTTCATTTGCTAAATAATCAGAAACAGTATATGGTAATACGAAATAACCATCAGCTAAACCTTGCATCAAAGCAGAAGCACCTAAACGGTTCGCTCCGTGATCAGAGAAGTTTGCTTCTCCAGCTACGAAACATCCTGGGATTGTAGATTGTAAGTTGTAATCAACCCAAACACCACCCATTGTGTAGTGAACTGCTGGATAAATTTTCATAGGAGTTTCATACGGATTTTCATCTGTAATTTTCTCATACATTTGGAATAAATTTCCGTATTTACTTTCTACCCATTCTTTACCAAATTTGATGATTTCATCATCAGTTGGATTGTGATTACCTTGAGCATATGCAGCTTGTCTACCTTTTGTTTTAATCTCAGTTGAGAAATCTAAGTATACACCTTCGTTCGTATCATTTGCTTCGATTCCGTAACCAGCATCACATCTTTCTTTAGCTGCTCTTGAAGCAACATCACGTGGAACTAAGTTACCGAAAGCAGGGTATCTTCTTTCTAAGTAATAATCTCTATCTTCTTCAGCGATTTGAGTTGGTTTTAATTTTCCAGCTCTGATAGCTTCCGCATCTTCTTTTTTCTTAGGTACCCAAATACGTCCTGAGTTACGTAAAGATTCAGACATCAATGTTAATTTTGACTGATTCGTTCCGTGAACAGGAATACAAGTTGGGTGAATTTGTACATAACAAGGATTAGCAAATAAAGCACCTTGTTTGTGAATTTTCCAAGCAGCCGTTACGTTACTTCCCATTGCATTTGTAGACAAGAAATATACATTTCCGTAACCTCCTGAAGCAATGATTACAGCGTGAGCTGAATGTCTTTCGATTTCACCTGTAACTAAGTTACGAGCAATGATACCTCTAGCTTTTCCATCCACTTTCACGATGTCTAACATTTCGTGACGGTTGTACATTTTTACTCGTCCTAAACCAATTTGACGAGATAAAGCAGAATAAGCTCCTAATAATAACTGTTGACCAGTTTGACCAGCTGCATAAAACGTTCTTTGAACTTGCGTTCCACCAAATGAACGGTTATCTAATAAACCTCCGTATTCACGTGCAAAAGGAACCCCTTGAGCAACACATTGATCAATGATGTTTCCAGATACTTCAGCTAAACGGTGAACGTTTGCTTCACGAGCTCTGTAATCTCCACCTTTAATTGTATCGTAAAATAAACGGAAAACAGAATCACCATCATTTTGGTAATTTTTTGCAGCGTTGATACCTCCTTGAGCTGCAATAGAGTGAGCTCTACGTGGAGAATCTTGGAAACAAAATGCTTTCACATTGTATCCCATTTCACCTAAAGAAGCAGCTGCAGAAGAACCTGCTAAACCTGTACCAACAACGATAACGTCGATTTTTGGACGGTTGTTTGGAGCAACTAACTTTAAATGATCTTTATAATCAGTCCATTTTTGAGAAATGTGACCTTCTGGTATTTTTGAATCTAATATTGACATTGTCTACTAGTTTTAAGAGTCTTATTTAACAAATAGGTAAATTGGAATGATTGCAAATAATGCAGGCACTACAATTGCGAATATTTTACCAATCAATTCAATTGATGGAGTATATCGTTTGTGACGAATTCCTAACGATTGAAATGCTGATGAGAAACCATGCATTAAGTGGAATGATAAAACAGCCATTGAAAGTGTGTAAAGGATAACAGCAACTAAAGCTAATTTATTTCCTTCAACACCATTTGTTTCTTTACCACTGAAAAATGCTACAACATTTGAATGTAAATCTTTATAACCTTCAGCAACTTTTAAGTTTGATTTAGCGATGTAAAGATCTAACTCGTTTTTTACCTCGATTTGTGGAACATCTGGAATTGGATTAACAGATGGTGTATGAGTGTAATATACCATTTGTTTTTGTTCTCCCATTTGTCCTGGAGTAACTAACTCATATTTGTGTAATTTCAAGCCTCCAAAATGCATTTTAGCCCAGAAGTTAACCATGTGCGTTACGATGAACAATAAAATAATTGTTCCTAATACAGCCATTTTACGAGCAACTGATGATGAATTTGAAGCTGCATTGTTCATAGCATATTGAACTGGTCTAGCTTTTTTGTTTTGAACAGCTAACATCAAACCATCAATTGCATGGAATAAAATTGAAAGATAAGTAACATATGACATTACTTTGATGAACGGATTGTGTTGCATAAAATATGCATACTCATTGAACGCTCTTCTTCCTTCTTCACCTGCAATAAACAACTGAAGATTCCCTAGTAGGTGACCAACTAGGAAGAGGCATAAAAATAACCCAGTCAATGCCATCCAATATTTCTTGGCAATTGAGGATTTTAATAATACAGACTTACTCATAAGGTATATATTTTTTTGAAAAATTCACTACAAATTTATAACATAATCAAAACGAATTACGCTTTTATCCTTATTTAGATTGAATTTAATTAAGACATTTTTTTGAAATCTAACTGCTGATTAATTAATTACTCAATTTTAGATGTAATATTTAAACAAAGTGTACTCTTTTTGTAATTCTAACGTTATAGAATATATTGTTAAACTCTCCAAAAAAATAGTAGTATGAAAACGTTCATCTTTGTTATCCTTTCGTTTCCTTTATTTTCTCAAAACAGTGAGAAAAACTTAGAAAAAGTTGAAACATTTGTTTATCCAAACCCATCTGCAATTGGAAAATTTAAGGTTGTTGCTGAGGAAAATTCAATATTTACTTTGTACACCACCTCTGGGACTTATGTTGGTAAGTGGGAATTTGGAACAGCCACTGAAATTGAAGTGGAAGACGTTCCCCCAGGATTTTATCAAGCAATAATTGAAAAAAATGGTAAAAGTGAATTTAAGAAAATTGTTATTTTATAATTTTTTCAACTAAAGATGCAATTTTAAAACTAAAATTTCTATTTTAAGACTTTTTTAGTGAATTATGTTTGTATATCCTGATAAGTGGAATGTTGATTTCCTAAAATCAATGAGCTTAAAAAAAGATCCATTAGCTGATGAAGTCATCACGAATATTGCATTAAGTGATGACTTCAAAGATTTGAGACATTTATTTATGTCATTAAATGAAAATGATGCTATTTCTAGTGGTAAAGAATTACATCCTTGTGTATATGAATATTTTAATTCAAATAATGAGCTTCCAACTTGGGCTGATCAATCAAAAATTGAATTGGCCCAAAGTGTTTATTATCGACATGGACCACAAATTTCGATGATACTTAATTTTTATGCGTTACCACTCTGTTATTCTTGTAAAAATGGTGCGAAAGTATTGGCTGCTACGGGAAGATTATCTGGAACAAATAAAGATGTTGGGAGAACGTTTAGGCGCTTATTTGAAACTTCAAAAATTGTTTTAGATACAATGACTGAAGGCGGTTTGTCTGATAAAGGTGCTGGAATTGTTACTGCAAAAAAAGTGAGATTATATCATGCCGCAATTCGTTATTTTTTACTTCACGAAAAATGTAATCCAGCTGGTTGGGATGTTGAAACTTTAGGTGAACCAATTAATCAGGAAGAAATGGCTGGGACCTTGATGTCTTTTTCGGCTTTGGTAATTGACGGCTTAGAGCAATTAGGAGCAAAATTAACTACTGAAGAAAAAGATGCTTATATTCATTTGTGGAATATTGTAGGCCATTTTATGGGAGTTGATGCTTCGTTATTTCCTTCAAATTATAAAGAAGGCTGGTCGCTTGGAGTTTCTATTATCAACAGAAATTACCATTCAAGTGAGGATTCAATGGTGTTAACGAAATCATTGTTGGATTTTTCAGAGAATATTTTTCAAAAAACGAAAATGCATCATTTGGTATTAATAACAATGCCTTTTTATTTAATTCAATTTTTCAGTTTGAAGGTTTCAAAAGAAATTAATCAAAACATTCCAGCTTTACTTGGAGCGAATAAAAAATTAAATTTCTTTCAAAAGTTAAAAGGAAAAGTGTTCATTTTTATAATTCAATCACTTTCGAAATTAGAAAACAAGAGTAAATTCTTTCGAAAAATCTATGCTCGGATCACTCAAAAATATTTAAAAAAGATGATTCAGTTTTATTTAGAGACGTATAACGCAGACTTTTATATCCCTTCTTCTTTGAAAGCAAGTTGGAGAATGAAAGGGTAACTTCATCCGAAATTTCGGATTCGCTCAGTTACCTTTTTGACTCAGCTTAGCTACTTTTTATTTCTCTCGCTGGCTCGATAAATTATTTTTATTATTATAACTATGGAATGGATTAATTTTACGGATTATACAAAAGCACAACTATTATGGAATGGAATAGGATGTCTGTTTTGGTGTGTTACTTATTTTTATTTGGTAAAGAATAGTTTCAAGACCAAGTTTGTAGAAATGCCTTTTGTGATTGCATCTGGTAACATTGCATGGGAATTTGTTTGGAGTTTTTGCTTTACTCCGACCACAGGCAAATTGTTTGCATTATCTTATCAAGCTTGTTTTGTTATTGATGTTTTTATTTTCTCAATGGTATTTTTATATGGTGCAAAACAAATTGAAATACCTGTTATTAAGAAAAATTTCAAAGTCATCCTATTAGGAATCACTTTGTTTTGGTTACCATTAAATTATTTCTTTGTCAAACAGGGTTTCGATACAAGTATAGGCGCTAATTCCGGATATATATTAAATGTAATGATTTCAATGCTTTATCCATTATTGTATTTTAGAAATGATCCGAAACATTTTTCAAAAGCGGTTGCATGGAGTCGATTTTTAGGGACAGGTTGCATTACTGTGTCGATGTTTTTGATTTATCCGTCTAATTATTTTGTTCAAATTTTAGGAATTGTTTGTTTTGTATTAGATTTGTCATTCGCTATTCACCTAACTAGAAATGTAAAAACAGGTAAGTGAATAGACTAGAAGAAATAAACAACAAAGGTAGAGCTACAATTGTAAAAACGATCCGTCAGTTTTCGTTAACTACGTGTTTGTTTTCTGGTATTTCAGCGATTTTCTATTTGATTTTAAGAATGTATCAACCAGCTATAATAGTTTCAATTATTGGTTTGTTGTTTCTTCTAATTTATTATTTCAACAAAAAAAACAAGCATACAATAGCTCGGATTATTGCCATTTTTGCAACAAATTTAGGAGTCTTACTTTTTTCTACAAATTTAGGTTTTAACACGGGGTTTTATCTTTATCTATTTGCTTCTCCGCAGTTAATTTATCTATTATTTAAATTAAGGCAGAAGAAACTGGTATACATCTGTATAGGAATCAATTTGTTAACTTTTTTAATCATTTTTTTGATTGACTGGTATAAATTAATTAAACCACAAGAATTAACGACTAACGTAATTTCACTTCTCTATTCTTTAAACTTTGGTTTGAGTTTAATATTAAGTTTTATTCTTGTTGCCATTTTTGCTAAAAACAATAAAGTTTATATCGACTTATTAAAAGAAGCGAATCTAGAATTAGAAGAACAGCAGGATGTTTTAAAAAACGAAATTCAGGAAAAGAATCAGGTTAACATTGAACTTCAAAAATCAATTAAAGAGAAAGATGTATTATTGGCTGAAGTTCATCATCGTGTCAAGAACAATTTAGCTGTCGTTGCAGGTTTGTTGGATTTGCAGAATGTTTTTGTGAAAGAAAAAGCGATTTCTGATATTCTGAAAGATTCCAAAAATCGAATTAAATCGATTGCACTTTTACATGAAAAATTATATGTCCATAAAGATTTAGATAAAATAAATGTCGAAGAATATATTAATGAGTTAATCTATTTTATAAAGTTATCCTATCAACAGAAAAACATTAATATTCAGATTGAAACGGCTATTGAATCAATTCACTTATCAATGGAAACAGCGTTGCCTTTTTCATTATTAGTAAATGAATTGGTGACAAATTCTTATAAACATGCCTTTTTAGGGAAAGAGAATGGTTCGATCAATATAGACTTTAAAACAGAAGGAGAATTCTTGACGTTTAAATACAAAGACGATGGTGTAGGGTTTGATTTTGATGAAAAATTAAAAACCGATTCAATCGGAACAAATTTAATTAATGCTTTTGCCTCTCAATTGAATGGGGAATTCATTAATAATACTAAATTAGGGATAGGTTGCGAAATGATATTGCGTTTTACTGAAATTACAGAATAAAAAATGAAAGTATTAATTGTAGAAGATGATTTAATTTTAACGATGTTAAATACTCGTTTTGTTGAAATTTTAGGTCACGAAGTGGTGAAGGCTCTAAAGTCTGGTGAAGAGGCAGTCGAGTTTACAAAGGAAAATGATATAGATATTATTCTGATGGACATTCGTTTAAAAGGTAAAATGGATGGAATAGAGGCGATGATTGAAATAAATAAAACGAAAGATATTAAAGCGATATACATTACAGGTAATTCTGATCCAGAAACCAGAAAAAGAGCGGAAGCTACGAATATGTTAGATTTCTGTGTTAAACCTTTAAATTTCGAAGAATTAGAAGTAATTCTTGGTAAAACAAATTAATTGAATTCAACTTTTCCACCCTCTTCATTTGAAGTTAAAGTAACATTTCTACCGAAAACCAACGCTCGATTATCATCGATATGTCCAGCAGGAAAATCAAAAATGATAGGAATATTTCTAAATTGAAAATGCTCTAAAATGACTTCTTGAAGTGTTTTTCCAAATGGAACTGCCGTATCTTTCATATCCGTCATTCCGCCAACTATTAAACCTTTTATTTTATCGAAAATTCCAGCTTTAGCAAATGCAAAAAGCATTCGATCTAAGTGATAAATCTGTTCTGCTAAATCTTCAATAAATAAAATTGAATTTTCATAAGTGATTTGATCATCTGTTCCAAGAAGACTATATAGAATCGAAAGGTTTCCTCCAACTAATTGTCCTTCAGTTAATCCATATTTATTACTTAAAGTAAAAGTTGAATAAATTGAATACGCTTCATTTGCCCAAGCTTTTTCTAAAGTTGCAAATGAATCTTGCGAATTCTCTTTGAAATTCAATGGCATTGTTCCGTGAATACTAGGTAATCCAAATCGTTGCATGCGTTGATGAAATACGGTCACATCGCTAAAACCAATAATCCATTTTGGTTCTCTTAAAATTCCAGCCCACTGAATTCGGTCAACAATTCGAACACATCCATATCCGCCTCTTGCACATACAATGGCTTTCACGTCAGGATGATCAATTCCGTATTGAAAATCAGCCGTGCGTTCTTCATCTGTTCCTGAGAAATAATTGAATTCGCCCGTACAATGTTGACTTATCAAAACCTTATACCCTTGATTTTCAAAATAATTTTTAGCATAATCTACAAACGAAATATCGATTGATTTTGCAGGAGCAGTAATATAAATTAAATCACCTTTTTGAAGTGCTGGAATTGAATGACTCATAATTTTCACTTATAAAGAATTCAGATTTGAACCGAATTGTCCTCAAAAATAAAACAGTTTCTTAAATTTATAGCATGATAAATCCATTCAACGACGAATATTTTATGAAACAAGCTCTAATCGAAGC
>CANGHX010000157.1 GCA_947453715.1 Flavobacteriales bacterium
CTTACTATATCACTCATAATTTGAATTTATCAATTAAACATCAAGTTTTTCAAATTATTCTCAATCTCTTGTTCCAAATCCTTTGATTCAGCAAACAACGCTTTTAAATTAGTTTCAAAACCGTTCAATTTCGATTTAAACTCTTCTTCTGTAATATCCACATAATCAATCTTTACTTCAAAGTATTGTCCTGCGCTTAACGAATAGTTTTTCTCTTTGATGGCATCGTAGGAAACAACCACAGAAAAATCTTCGAGGGCTTCTTTTTTATTGAACATATCAATGATTTTATCTTCTTCTTCAAAAGAAAGAACCGTTTTTTGATTTTTACCTTCTTTAATCGTTGTGCCTAAATTAGATGCATCAATTAATACTACATCTCCTTTGTTTTGTTTGTCTAAGAAAATTACAGAAACATTGGTACCCGTAGTTGCAAAAATGTTACTTGGCATACTTACTACACCTGCTAACATTTTATCTTCCACCATTTTCTCACGGATTTTACGGTCAATTCCACTTTGCGCCGTGATAAATCCTGTTGGTACCACAATCGCTGCCTTACCGTTTTCTTTCAAAGAAAACATGATGTGTTGCAAGAACATCAAGTAAATTGCCATCGATTCTTTTTTGGCTTTCGGTATGTTTGGTATTCCTGCAAAAAAGCGGTCTTTGTTTTCTTTCGAATCTAAATCAGCGCTGTAATCTGAAAAATCTAATTTGAAAGGTGGGTTCGAAACTATGAAATCAAACTTTTGTAAATTTCCGTTTTTATCTTTGTGGTAAGGTTCTAAAATTGTATTTCCTTTTACAATGTTTGGAATAGAGTGAACTAAATCATTCAAAATCAAATTTAAACGCAATAAATTCGAAGACTTTTGAGAAATATCCTGCGAGTAAATTGTACACTTATCTTCTCCAATTTGATGTGCTAAATTCATTAACAAAGTACCTGAACCAGCAGATGGGTCATAACACATGGCATTTTTCACTTCACCTGGAACTAAACAACGCGCCATGATTTTAGCTACTGCATGAGGCGTAAAATATTCAGCATATTTACCACCACTGTTCGTGTTGTAATCTTTGATTAAGTATTCAAAAATCGTTGCGTAGAAGTCAAATTTCTCATGAAAGATGTTTTCAAAACTGAAATTAATCAATTTGTTAATGATCGCTTTACAGAAATCATCGCGTTTATCTGTCACATACTTACTGATGTTTTCAAAAAGTGTTATTTTTTCACCACCTTCGGTAATTACAGAGAAAATAGCACTGTTTTCTTTTGCAACATCCAATAAGGTATTATCAAATAACTCTGCAAAATTCGCTTCGTTTTGTCTTTCAAAAAGTGTAGCAATAAATTGAGTCGGTTTTAAAATAGCTGTACTCTCATTTAATTGAAGAGAAAGCATTTCAAAATCATCTGCAGAATATTTTTTCAATTCTTCAGCCCAATCATTTGCATTCGCTAAACGAGTATCTATTTTTTGTACTTCGTGAGCGAATTTATCATTTAAGAATTTATACAAGAAAACTTGGGTAATAATTTTAAATTCATTCCCATCGTTTCCTAGACCATAATTGGCACAAACACTTTTTAAGTCGTCAATAAGTGCTTTTGTTTGTGTTTCGAATTGTATAGTTGTTGTCATTTTACTTCTTTAAATTTTTTATATCTTTTTCAATTTCTTTTAAACTTTGTTCAATCTCAAGATTCTTTTGAATTTCTTGGTATTTAGAAAATTCTTCTGATGATTTAGAAATTGCCATTTGATGACTAATTTTACCTGCATGAGACAAAAGTTCCCTTCCGTTTAGTTGTAGGATAGCATCTAATCTCTGAATCCAATCATTCATATACATAGGCGTTTTTTGTTGCGCCATTGTTTCTGCAAAAGCTAAATATTGTTCCACTAACAAACCAAGTAATTTCATTTCTTCCTCGTCAAGAAAGTTTTTAGCAACACTCACGTCAGATTTCTTTATAGATTTTAAATCCTTTTTATCGAATGATTGCATACCCAGTAAAGGTAATTCTGCATCCACTCTGCGATAGACAAGTTCCGCTGCTGTATTTTTTGAAATTGCCCACAATAATTTATTTTGAACAATTTTGAAAAACTCTACAGTTTGTTCACTTTTCGGATCGTAATCTATGCTGGTTGTATAAATATCTTTTATTTTTTGATAAAAAAAACGTTCAGATAATCGGATTTCACGAATTCTTTCCTGAAGCTCATTAAAGTAATTCATCGAATTTCCAGACTTAAAACGATCATCATTTAGGTTAAAACCTTTAACGATGTATTCTTTCAAACGCTGAGTAGCCCAAATACGAAATTGAGTACCTTGTTTCGATTTAACGCGATAACCAACAGAAATAATTACATCTAAATTATAAACATTGACATCATGATTTTGAGTTTTCCCTTTAATAGCACCATGTTCAGTGGTTATTCGGAATTTCCGAATAGCCACTTCTTCGTTAAGTTCACCTTCGCTAAAAACATTTTTAATATGCTCATTTATTGTTGATTTAGCTTTTCCAAAAAGTTGAGCCATTTGGTCTTGAGTTAACCAAACTGTCTCATCTTCAAGCTGAACATCAATTTTGATATTTCCTTCTATACTTTGGTAAATTAATATTTCTCCTGAATTCATATTATGCTATTCTTCCGTAAAATTCATTCATATATTCTTTTACCACCATGGTATTTACTCGTTTTGACGTATCTAAATCCATCGGTATATTTTGTTTTTGTTTAAATTGCTCCAATACAATGCGCATAATCATACGTTCCACATAACTCTCATTTTCGAGTACTTGTGCGTTTTGTTGTATTTGGTTGTCAATTTCGTTTTTCAAACCTTGTAAAGCTTCAAATAATTTACTTTCACTATCTGTTAATGGGTCTTTCTCCGTTAAACGTTTGTGTAAACGTGCATACTTTTCGTCATTATCGTATTTAGCACGCAGTAATTGATTTTTGCGTTCTAACTCTTTGGCTTGATCGTAGATTTTCTGTAATGCTTTAATGTTCGCTTCCATTTCTTCTTTGGTCACTTCATTCAAATTTTTCTTTTTGAATAAACGTTCTAACTCTTCTTTTAAAGAAATGAATCGAGGGTCCTTTTGGTCGAAATTACCACCTAAAGATTCTCTCGTTTTTTGAAGAATATTTTTCAATTTATCAGCTAAAATCATTTCTTCTTCTTTCACTTTCACAAATGCAAAAATGACATCTTCCAAAGCGATATTTAATAAATTGGAAGTATCAACATTGGTTTCAAGTGCTTCTTTTGTATTGATTAAGGACAGGTGATTATTAGCTTCACGCGACAACACTGAGAGCATGTTAAAGTCTAATTTCTCTAATAATTCATAATTCCCTGATAATCTGATTAAATTGTAAAGACTTTTAGCATTATTCAAAGCTTTTACAAGACTTTGCATTTCGCCTTTATCTTTAATTTGCGTAATCTGTTGTGAGAATATTTCAGCATTATTGGTATTGTAATGAAACAATACATCTTTTATTTGTTGAATTTCCTGATTGATTTCCTCTTGCGATTTGAAAAGGTTGGAATAATGCTCTATTTCATCACCTAATTCCGATTGTAATTCATTGAAATAATCCCTATTCGTTTTGTCAAATTCCTTTTGAATATCAGCAAAATCTACCACGTATCCATATCTAAAATCTTTATAGGTTCTATTTACACGCGTTAACGTTTGCAGAAGATTATGCGCTTTGATTACTCTTCCAATGTATAACTTTTTAAGTCGAGGAGCATCAAAACCTGTCAAAAGCATATTGTAAACGAAAAGAAAATCAATGTTTCCATCTTTGAAATCTTCAACCTTGTCTTTTCTTTCTTGTTTAGTACCTATATCATGTAAAATAAGTGCTGCAGATTTAACCTTACTTTCATTGGTTTTCGATTGACCATAACTTGCTCTAGGATCAGCTGCCATTTGGTAAGGAGTTTCAAAACTTTCTTCTTGAGCATATTTATGTTGAAAAATCTCAAAGAGTTGTTTTGCCTGATCAGAACTATCACAAACGACCATACCACCAATTGAATTATCATTCATGGCAATACGTGCTTTTTCAAAATCTTGAACGATGTAATCTAACATTGGTTCAACAAACTTTGGATGTGCATAGACTATTTTACGGTCACCATCGCCTTGAAGAATTTTAATGTTCTCCAAAGCAGATTTCATCTCCATTTTATAGTCCGTTTCAATCTCTTCACGAATCAAACGTAGTGTATAACCATCTGCAATTGAAGAGTTATAATAGTATTTATGGATATAGCCACCAAACAATAATTTAGAATTGTATTCTTCACCTAAAAGAGGTGTACCAGTTAATCCAATTTTGATTGCTTTCGTATCTGATTCATTCAAATTTGCTAGAAAACTACCTTTTGGATTGTAGCTTCTATGAACTTCGTCTAAGAAATAGATACGTTGAATATTTAAATTGTAATCCGTATTTCTGACAACATTCGGATCATCTGCAAATTTTTGAATGTTTACTACCGTAATTTCAGGCTTACCAGAATTATTGTGAATTACACTCGTTGATTTTATGTCTTTTGAAAATTCTTCTCTAGAGTTAATCTCATGTACAATCAAACCACGGCTTTTAAATTCACGCGCAGATTGAATCAATAAATCTAAACGATCTACAATGAAATAGAATTTTGGAACAACTCTTTTCTTTTGAAAATAATCGGTTAAATATTTTACATTATAAAAAGTTAATGCTGTTTTTCCACTTCCTTGTGTGTGCCAAATAATCCCTTTTTTAACTCCCTCATCCAATTTCGTTTCAATTGCTTTCGTTGCGAAAAGTTGTGGGTAACGCATGATGTGCTTTTGTAAACCTTTCTTTTCTTTCACATAAGCAATTCCATACTGAAGAATAAAAGATAAACGGTCTCGTTGCAACAAAGAAGTACAAATTCGATTCGTTGGATTTTTCGGATCTTTATTTAAAATAAATTCCGGAGAATTTTTAATGCTCAATAAATTATTATCTCGTAAAACTTCTGTTTCGATTTCATCATTACTATCTGTTAAGATATTGGATAAATCGAATTCGTGTTCTTCTCTGAAATAATTGAAAATTGGTTTAGAATAAGATGTTGTAGCATAAAACGCACCTTCTAATGGAAGCGGGGAACTATCATCGTATTCCATATTATTTGAGAAAATCATTAATTGAGTGATATTCACAAATTTCCTGAACTTTTTATTTTGAAAACGAGTTTGAATTCGTTTGTGTTCAGCTTGTATCCCATCTAAATTATTTGGCTTTTTAACTTCGATAAAAACCAACGGCATTCCATTAATTAAGAGGGTTATATCAGGTCTAAATTCTTCATCATCTTTTTTACAAGTATATTCTGTAACAACATGAAAAGAGTTATTGTCAAAGTTTTCAAAGTCAATTAATCGATTCCCTGATTTAGCTGTTAGTTTTTCATAGAAAGCTTTTCCTAAATCTTCGTTCTCAAGTGATAAAGAAACTTCATCGTATAACCTTTTAATATCACTCGAATTTAACTCAGGATTTAAATTTTGTATATTTTCATTAAAAACATCCGAAACAATATTAGTTGCTTCATCCCATTTTAATCCTTTAAGTGAGAGGTATTTATAACCCATTTTTATCAAATGGAGAATGGTAGGTATTTTAACTCTAGAGTCTTCGTTGAATATCATTAATTTTTGATCTTTGTTCTAAGTCTTTAAAAATACAATTTAATGCTATAAGTATGCTCAAATCTCATTAAAATATACTATTTAATATTGATTTTTTATATTCCTTTTATAGTAAAACAATCTAAAATCGGTTAAATTTAAGTGTTGACATCGTAAAATTTTTACGTTCTGTAATTTTTTTTAATTCTAGATATTTGAATTAAGTGTTATTTCAAGATCCAATTAAAAATCGAATTTTAATTTTAAATTGGTATTAATAATCGAACTGAGATTTTATAGGTTTTCCTTTTATTAATGCTATAGTTGAGCTGAAGGAATAGTAAAGTAGAGTTGTTAATTTTCAACATAAACTATATGTGAAAAGATATAATATTATGATTTTAAATAAAAATATATGCAATAACATATAATTTTGTAAATTTGCTTTGTTTTATATTTAAATACATATAATGAAAAGTTTATCTGAATTTGTAAAAGAGCGCAGAAAAGAGGTGAATCTTACTCAAGAAGAATTCGCTGAGCGAACAGGTGTTGCTTTAACCGTTATTCGAAAAATCGAACAGGGTAAAACGAATATGAATTTAGATAAGGTGAATCTTGTTCTAAAAATGTTTGGTCATGAATTGGTTCCAATGGATCGTAAAATAGTAAACTCAAAATAATTGATTGATGAGAAAAGCAGCTGTTTTGTACAAGGATATCCATGCAGGCACATTGGTTGAAACGGATGAGGGTGAATACACTTTTCAATATGATACAACATATATTGAAAACTATCCTACGCAATTTTTATCTTTTACAATGCCTGTTACAGATAAAATATATGATAGCAGTCAGTTATTTCCATTCTTTGAAGGATTGATTCCAGAAGGTTGGCTCTTAGAAGTAGCTTCAAAAAATTGGAAAATTAAGGCAAATGATAGAATGGGATTATTATTGGCTTGTTGTCAGAATTGTATAGGTGCGGTGAGTGTTTTACCAATAATAGATCAGGATGAAGACAACTAATAAATGTTTGTATTGTTATGGTGAGTTGCATAACGAAATTGAATTTCATTCTGCTTGTAGTTTGTCCTTTTTTGGCTTAAAGAAAGCTCCTCGATTGGCATATACAATCAATCAAATGGACGAACTCGCTAAAAATGTGATAGAAAGGAGTATTGCTGTTCCTGGAGTCCAAGCAAAGCTTTCTCTTTCATTAATAAAAGAGGTGAATGATAAATCAGATTCTCGCTTAACTGTTGTTGGTGCTTTAGGAGGTAATTACATTTTTAAACCGCCATCAGAAGATTATCCTGAAATGCCAGAAAATGAACATTTGACAATGAAAATTGCGGAATCTTTTGGAATAAAGACTGTGCCGTCAAGTTTAATTCGCTTACAATCTGGAGAATTATCGTATATCACAAAAAGAGTAGATCGAACAAATCAAGGTGAGAAAATAAATATGATTGACATGTTTCAAATTACAGAAGCATTTGATAAGTATAAAAGTTCGATGGAGAAAATTGGGAAAGCGATCAATAACTATTCAAACAATCCCTTACTGGATTCAATTTTTTTCTTTGAAATGGCTTTATTCAGCTTTCTGACGGGAAACAATGATATGCATCTTAAAAACTTTTCTATGATTGAAACGGTTTCAGGTTGGTCTTTGGCGCCTGCCTATGATTTATTAAATGTGGCAATTTTAAATCCATCGGATATAGAAGAATTGGCATTAACCATTCAAGGGAAAAAACGAAAACTCACCAAAGAGAATTTTGTGCATTTGGGTGAAGAATTGGGTTTAACTGCCAAGCAAATTGCTAGTGTTTTTAAGCGATTTATTAAAAATAAAGAAATAGCTTTTAACTGGATTGAGAATTCTTTTTTGACTTTCGAAATGAAAGAGGAATATAGAAGTGTTTTGATAGAGCGGTATTCAAGAATAGAATGAAATGAATCCAATCCGTTAAAAATAACATCAAAACAATCGTGGTTAAATTTCTGCATATCAAATTGATATATGGATTACAGCCAACAAAAAAACAAAAATATTCTGTTGGCTAAATAGTTGTCCAGAAATTTGAATTTAATTGATTTTGTTTCTATTTGTTGAGAGGGGTTTTAAATAGAAAAATCGCTGAAACCATGAAATTTAGGGCTATTTAACAAAAAAGCCACTTGTCAAATGACAAATGGCTTAAGTTTTAGTGGAGTCGGAGGGTTTCGAACCCTCGTCCAAACAACGAATTCTTAAGGTTTCTACATGCTTAGTTCGTGATTAATTTTCGACTTGCAAACGGACAAGAACACCCAATTACAAGCTTATCTTCTTGAGTTTC
>CANGHX010000158.1 GCA_947453715.1 Flavobacteriales bacterium
GTTGGATGTGAAGATTCACCAGCTTTGAATAAAAAATATTTAGAACATCATTTTTTTAATCTAAAAATTCATGAATTTCAATTGACAGAAGTTCTGCGTCAATCTCAGAAGTCTTCTATATTGGAAAATGCAACTCGTCTCAGAAGTAAAATGGATGAAGGTTATCCAACTTTTAAACTAGAAAAGAAAGGCGATTTAGTTCGAATTAATGGGGGAGAATTGCAAGAATATTTAGAGGCATCGATTGATAATTATGGATTTGATGACACGATTGTAATTACTCGTTCTAATAAATGGGCAAATAATTATAACAATCAAATACGTTCAAGAATTCTTTGGTATGAAGATATTTTATGTAATGGTGATTTTTTGATGGTTGTTAAAAATAACTATTATTGGTTGGATGATACATCAAAAATAGGATTCATTGCTAATGGTGAAATCATGAAAATTGGACGTATCCTAAAACATGAAGAACGATATGGTTTTGAATTTGTCAGAGCATTAATTGATTTTGTTGATTATCCAGATGTAACTGATTTAGAAGTTTTAATGTTCAAAGAATCATTAAATGTTGAGGCTCCAGCAATTTCTAGAGATCGATTAAAAGATTTGTTTTTTGAGATTGAGAAAGATTATGCACACGAAAGAAATAAGCGAAAGAGATATGATTTAATCATGAAAAATCCTTATTTCAATGCGCTTCAGGTAAAATATGCTTATGCAGTTACTTGTCATAAATCGCAAGGTGGTCAATGGGCTAGTGTTTTTATTGATGCTGGTTATATGACGGAAGAAATGATGAACCCAGATTATTTTCGATGGCTTTATACGGCTTTAACAAGAGCGACGGATAAAGTCTATTTGGTTAATTTTGCTGATGAATACTTTGTTTGATTTTATTTTAACTAATTGTTTTTCAGTTATTTAAAAATTATTATTTAGATTCTTTCTAAATAAATTTTCAAAAATGTATATTTCTTAAACTTTATTTAATATTTTTGTCTTGTTTAAAATTATTCTAAATAAGATGAAACTTGTTATCGCAGATAGTAATGATATTGTTAGAGTAGGACTTCGAACTATTTTGGGGACTGAGAAGAATATTGAGATTATTGGTGAAGCAAAAGACAATCAAGAATTAAAACAGATCGTTAAAAATTTTGAACCTACCTTAATCTTAATAGATTATACTTCTGATGGTTTTGATATTGATATCATTCATCAAATCTTAGCACTTAATAATAAAGTTAAATTTATTGCAATTACACCTGAACAATCAGCACAAACATTGGTTGATGCATTACGCTCTGGTGTTGTAAGTTATGTGAAGAAAGATTGTGATTTAGGTGAAATTATCAATGCTGTAAAAGAAACGGGTAGAGGTCATAAATTTTTCTGTGGACAAATTTTAGAAACTATTCAACGAGCTTCTATCGATGTGAACGATATTGATTTTGAATCATTTTCATGTGAACCAATTAGTTTATCGGAAAGGGAGATTGGTATTGTTGTTCTAATTGCTGAAGGTCTTACGAATCAACAGATTGCAGATCAATTGTTTTTGAGTAATCATACGATTAACACACATCGAAAAAACATTATGGCAAAATTGGGTGTTAAAAACACGGCTGGTATTGTGATGTATGCTGTAAAAACGAATCTAGTTTCTCCGAATAAATTTTTGTTTGCTTCTGAGGTTTAATTATCCTAATTATCAGATTACAGATTAGCAAATTTCAAATTAACGGATTTTAGATTTGATTTATTTTTTCCAGAATTTCCATTTTTTCTTTTTAGGGGTCTTACTTTTTCTAATTTCAATAACTTCCCCAACAAAAATTATATCTTCATTTTCTTTTTTGAGAATGAATTTCTGATTTTCTTTTATTTGAGATGAATTAATTATTAAAGAGAAAATTTGGTGCTCAAAATTAATTTCAAATTTCATTAGGTCATTGACGTATAAATCTGGTATTTGAAAACTAAATGTTCCGTTATTTGAAGTAATTGATTTTATGTCAGTATTTTTTAGTGAAATTGTAGCATTTGAACATAATGTAATTGAATCAGGCATATAAATTACACCACTAAATTGATGAAATAAACTATCGTCTTGTGGTAATTCTTCTACTAAATTTTCTACTGTTTTTTCTTGAATAATATGAGTTTTATTTTCTGTTTGAGCCGAAATACTATTTGGATTTGTAATCAATAAAAGTCCAGCTAGAATTTGATGTAATCTGGGATTAACTGAATTTGAATTAGTTTCAATTAAAGGGCGATTTAATTGATTTTGATTCAATCTACCACAGAGATTCCCATTCGATTTTTCAATTAACCGAATGATTTCATTGTCGGATAAATGCGAAAAATCAATTACATTTTTAGAACATAAATTGCAAAATTTTCCTGCCTGACTTGGTTCCATGTTTTTCCAGTTTTCTTGGCATGGGTCAGCTATTTTTAAGGTATATTTCTTTTTCATACAAATAGGATGGAAAACTTTAATGTTTTCCATAAAAAAGTTTACCTATTTACAACTTTGCCAGTTTTAAAGAAATTAAGCCATTTTTTAGTTGTTTCTTCGGGAATTGTTGCTTTTTTAATAGCTCTAAAATTGGAATATAATGCAGTTTTTCCTTGAATAATATACCAAACTTGAGATTCAGGAGTTTTATCATTTGCAAAGCTAGGAGATTCTATTTTAAATATTATCCATGGGTATTCTGCATCTAAATCTTTTTCTATGAAAGTTAATTTAGATTTTGAAGCTGTTTTTTTAGCTTGTTCAAAAGTAATATTCATTGCTTTTTCCAAATCAATGTTTTTTAATCCAATAACAGAATTCATGTAACCAAATTCAGTCCAATTTTCAAGTGTTTCATTTTCATGAATCAATTCAACAACAATCATTTTATCTTTTTGTTGATTACTTCCAACTTTCCATTTTTCAGCATCCGGCCAATCTAACATTAAAGATTCTTTAACGTCGTTTGACTCTTTTAAATCGTTACAAAATTGGGAAATGTATTTTTTAGCTTCTTTATCACCATTTTCTTTGGCTTGATTAAAATCATTACATCCTCCTTCTAAATCTCCAGTTTGTGCTTTTAACTGACCTCTTAAAGTTAATGTGTTTGGAAATTTTGGGTCAAGTTCAAGAATCTTATCTAAATCCGGAATAGCCTCTTTGAATTTCTCTTGACTCACATTTGCAACTGCTCGATTGTAATATGCCTCCTTATATGTAGGATCCATTTCAATCGTTTTATTAAAGTCTAATATTGCAGATTTAAAATCTTTAATTCCTAAATAGCATGTACCTCTATTGTAATACGCTTGTTTTATTGTAGGATCAGCTTTAATGACTTTTTCATAATCCTTAATTGCGCCTTTATAGTCATTGTTTTTTTGTTTCGTATAGGCTTTGTCAAATAAACCTTGAGTATTCTGGGAGAATGAACTAAAAGATAAGATAGATAGAAAGATAATAAAAATTGATTTCATGATTTGATTGTTTATTTTTTGATTAGTAAATGTGAAAATTTAAAAGAACAATGGTGGCTTAGTGAATTTTTGTTCTAATCCACTTAACATTGAGCTAGTTGCGAATATTCTGAATTGAAAATAACGATTCAGTCCAGTTGGAACCCACATAAATGAAAGCCCCCAGCAATGCATGTCTCTCGTTAATTCTAAACGAGTATTTATTATTTTTATGCTCTTAATGTCAATATTTGTTGTTCCAACAAGCTTCCATCTTTTAGTAAAACTAATATCTCCATTTATCATTAATGTATTCAATTTCTTGAATGATTGAATTGAATTTTCTTCTAATGTTAATGTGTAATTATGCGTAATATTTGCTTTCCAGGGAATTGAAAAATCAACTATTTGTTCAGGATGTAATGCAAAGTATTGATAATCTGAATTCCAATTAGAATTGATATTCGTGTTTTGTGTTGTGTTAGACTCAATTTTTTTAATACTTTCTTTTGATGCAATGGTATAAGTTGTTGCAAATTGAGCTTGTTTGTAACGTCCAAGTTGACCATTTTCTTGAATTGCAAATTTATTTATAGAATTTCCAGAAGAATTCCATGAATAAGGTGAGAAAGTAGCACTTGATACAAAACTTAATGCTTTTACAGGATTTGATCTAAATGATAAAGAAATGTCTGATAATTTCATTGAATCTTTAAAAATGTCATAACTCCCATTGATTAATAATTGTTCTACCAATTTAAGTTTTTTGAATCCTGTAGAATCTTTTGTTGAAATTCGTTTTAATTCAAATGTATTGCTGATACCAAAATTAATTCGTCCTGATCTGTTTAATGTATAAGTAGAAGAATATAAGCTGTTTGCAAACGGTGAATAGTTAATTGTTTTACCAGTAGTATCTGTATAAGAATAAGTTGAATTCAAATTTGGAGAATAACTGTAACTTAATGACGGCGTCATTATGTGTCTTAATAATGGCTTGTTTTTACCAACAAATCTATAGTAACTGTAAACTACTGTCGTTAAACTCGCATTGAAAGATAAAGTTTGGGATGTTCCGACTTTTTGATGACGAGTTGTGATTAATGTGTCTTTAGTTGCGGATAAAGGAACGAATCCGATAGTATTTTGCTGCGCATTAATTGATGAACGGTAATCTAAAGAAGGAGTTAGTTTAAATTTATTTTTGAAAAGCCCAGCTGTTGTTTGTATTGAAAGCGATTGATTTGCTCCGTTAAGAAAACTATTTTGTATTGAATTCCATTGACTAGTTTTTAATAAAGTATCGCTAAAATTTGATTTATTGGCCATGTCTAATCTATACACAACACCAATTCTACTAAATATTTGTTTCCATTCTGTTGTATTGTCTTTGATTAATTTCTTGAAAGGGAAGAATCGATTGACATTGAAATTATATTCAGGACTATTCAATGTCATTAGTTTTGATTGGGTATTCTGTTTGAAAGACAATTTTAATCCCATTGAGAATGGTTTTCCTGGAAATGATCTATTTATATTGACATCAGAATTATATTGATTGGTGAAATAATTTGAATTATTCTGTTGGTATAAATTAGTTTTAGAACTATTATTTGATACAAAATTCACATTTGAGCTGAATTTCCAATACGGACTTGCTTTAGGATCTGAATTATGTACCCATTTAATTGTAAAATTATTGGTAGAAGCATGACTTGGAAATCCAGCTTTTAAATTCTGAACACTTAAATCAAAATTTCCATTGTATTTATAATTTGCCTTGTAGTCGGTATGATTTCTTAATCCGAAGCTACCTCTATTATAAATCGTTAAATAATTTGAAGTTTGAAATTGATCGTTAATGGGAGTGAAGTAACCTAAATCTTGAACTCCAAATCCATAATTAGACATCGGAACAATATTTGGGAAAAGAAATCCATGTTTTCTGGTTTTAGATTGAGGAATAACACTAAATGGCAATCCAAATGGAGTAGGGATGCCTCTAATCCATAAGTTCATAGGACCTGTAACAATTTTTTTATCAGGTATCATAATTGCTTTTGATAACTGAAAATGAAAGTGTGGTTCATCTAAATCACAAGTTGTAAAACGTCCATTTCTAAAATGAACTTCATCATTTGTATGTTTTTTACCAACTTCCATATAAATGAATGCTTCAGATTGCTCAATTTTAGCTTCTTCAATGTAAACTTTTTTCGTATCGGTATTTATTCGAAGTCGCGAAGCTACCATTTTATCAGAACCATCTGTAAACTCAGGCAATTCAACTCGATTACTATCTTTATCATAACGATAACTGGCAGTAATCTCATTTTTATCCATATCAATTAAGATATAACCAGCTTTCATATTAATACCTTCGTATTCTACATGAGCATCTCCAAATAAATGAATTTGATTTTTTTGAGCATCAATATAAATTGAATCTCTTGAATTATAAATTATAGGAGTTTCAAACGAATCATCATTTAAGTAAAGTGTATCTGATGAAAGAGAATCTTTAATTGGTTGAAAAAAAGCATTCGAATGATTCGATTTGAACATTATTAACAATGAACAGAAGAAAACTAAGAATATGGAACGCTTTTTGGTCAACTTTCTAAATTAAATTTGTATTGTATTGTTTGCTTTAGTTTGCAAAATTAAAAATAACCCAGTTTAAATGGATAAAAAAACGAGATATTACATAAATTATACCATAATTTTCTTTTTTGGATTATTGTGTAAAACTACTTTGTTTGCTCAACAAGATCCAATGGCTACAATTAAAACGGTTGTAATTGATGCTGGTCATGGTGGTAAAGATCCTGGATGTCATGGTAAATCAGCTTTAGAAAAGCAAGTTTGTCTTTCCATGGCTTTAAAATTAGGAGAAGCAATTAAAACAAAATATCCGACAATAAATGTAATTTACACCAGAGATAAAGATGTTTTTGTTGAATTAGATGATCGTGCTAAAATCGCGAATAAAAGTAAAGCTGATTTATTTATTTGTATTCATGCAAATTCAGCAGCTGAAGCGGCATTTGGAACTGAGACCTATGTTTTGGGGTTACATAGAACAGAAGCACAAAAACAAATCGCTGAAAGAGAAAACTCGGCTATTTATTTAGAGGATGATAAAGGGGCGAAGTATAAAGACTTTGATTTATCGCCTGACGCAATTATTGCTAGACAATTACAGTTGTCAGTTTTTTTAGATCAATCAATAAATTTTGCTTCAAAATTACAAGCGGAATTTAAAAAGATTGGTCGTTCAGATCGAGGTGTTCGTCAAGCAGGATTTTTAGTGCTTTATAAGACAACAATGCCAAGTGTTTTAATTGAAACAGGCTTTTTAACTAATCATGAAGAAGAGAAGTTTTTGAATGATACTACATCTCAACGAAAAATGGCAAATTCAATGTTTAGTGCGTTTGAAAAGTATAAAAATGAAATTGAAGGAGTATCATCAAAACCAAATTCAAAATCTGATCAAAATACTGAGAGTAATACGAATCAAAACACATCGGTTGAAAAAAATAATTCAATAATTTTTAAAGTTCAAATTGAAACTTCTGACACGAAAGTTCAAATAACAGATTCCAAGTTCATGGGGTTGGATGTTTCTGAATATCAGCAAAATAACTTGTATAAATATACGGTTGGTAATTTTGAAAACGATTTCAATGCTGCTAATAATTACAAAAATCAAATGCGAGAAAAAGGGTTTCAACATGCTTTTGTTGTAGCGTTTATGAATGGAGAGCGTATTAATTTAGAAAAAGCTATTAAATTAGCAGAAAAATAGAGTTTTGAAGATAACAAAAGAAATTAAAACAGGTCTTATTGCTTTATTGGCAATCGCTTTGTTTGTTACTGGTGTCAACTTTTTAAAGGGGAACAGTTTTTTTGGAGGTGATGATGTATATTATGCTTATTTCCCAAATTCTGGACAGTTAGCTCCTGCGAGTTCGGTTACTTTAAATGGAGTAGGAGTTGGTAAAGTTTTATCTGTCGAATACGTTGCAAATCAGAAAGATGATAGAAAGGTAAAAGTTACTTTTAATATTCAAAACAAAGATGTGAAGATCCCTGTTGGTTCTACAATTGAAATTGGAGCCTTAGATTTTTTGACAAAAGGGATTTTAATTAAATTGAGTGAAGATTTATCAAAAGGTTATTACAAACCTGGAGCTTCAATACAAGGTTATGTTGAAGTTGATATAGTTTCTCAAGTCAAAACATATGCTGATCCTGTTGTCACAAAATTCAAAGGAATGATGACTGGTTTGGATAATTTTGTCAATAATGTCTCAGCATTTTGGGATACTACAGCTACTTCTGAATTACATACAGGAATTAAAGATTTGAAAGCAACAATAACTAAATTTGGTAATGTTGCAGATGAAGTTGAATTATTAGTTGTTTCAGA
>CANGHX010000159.1 GCA_947453715.1 Flavobacteriales bacterium
TGCATCAGTTCGAGTTGATATTAGAAGAGCTGCTCAAATAAAAGACGGTGAAGAAGTTCTTGGTAACAGAATTAAAGTTAAAGTTGTTAAAAATAAAATTGCTCCACCATTTAGAAAAGCTGAATTTGACATCATGTATGGAGAAGGTATATCTAAAGTTGGTGAAATCATCGATTTAGGTGTTGAATTAAATGTTATCAAGAAAAGTGGATCTTGGTTCTCATATGGTGAAACACGTTTAGGACAAGGAAGAGATGCTGTAAAACAAATCATTCTTGATAATCCAGAATTATTCTTAGAATTAGAACAAAAAATTAAAGACGCTCTTAGTAAAGATGCTAGCATTTTAGTTGCTACAGAAGAAGACTAAGACAAACTGCATATCGTTAAGAACAGCGCACTTACCTGCGCTGTTTTTTTATGTCATAATCTTAAAAGGATTATTAATTTTGCAAAAAAACTTCTATGAAACAAACTAACAAAAAATACACTTTACTCTTGGTCTTTTGTTGTTTGATTTGGGGAAGTACCTTCACTGTAATTAAAGATATAACCACAAAAGTTGATCCTTATTTACTTTCTTCATTGAGAAACTGGATAGCTGTAATCGCGTTTTTAATATATCTATTATTTACAAAAAAGCTTTATACATTAAAAAATAAAAGCGCTGTTAAATATGGAATAATATTAGGCGCAATAATTGGTGCAATTTATATAATTCAAACAATTGGGTTAAATATAACAAGCTCCACACATAGTGCATTTATAACAAGTTCTGCTGTAATATTAGTTCCAATTTTATTATTGTTTTCTGGACAAAATAAACTGGATAAAACTCAAATCTTAACAATCACAATCGTAGGGATTGGAATCTATTTTTTAACGAATGGTAATTCAAATTCGAGCTATAATTTTGGTGATGTATTGACATTAATATGTGCTGCAATATGTGCACTAAATATAATATTATCAGGAGAATATGTTCGTAAATCTGAATTAAACGGCATTATCTTTTATCAATTTTTATTTGCTGGAATTATTTCAACCATAGCTTTAGGAATTAAAACTGGAATAACGAAAGAAGAAATAATTTTTAAATGGGACGCTCTACCTAGTGTATTATATCTAAGTTTAATAGGTACTTTATTATGTTATTTCATCATGATTTATGTCCAACAATACATAAGTACTATTCTTACAGCAATGATATTATCATTAGAACCAATATTTGCTACAACTACAAGTTATTTCTATACAGGTGAAATTATCACGCTTATAGAATTATTTGGCGGACTATTAATTGTTTCAGGAATTACCTATTATAATCTAAAATCAGAAAAAGAAAAAGCTTAATTATTTTACTTTCTTTTTGTAATTAAAATTCATTCCTAAAACCATATTGGACTGTAAAAACCAAAAGTTTTGACTAGCTTTATCAGCTTTATATAACGTAGTTCTTATAGAAGGCATATCAATAAATCCAGCTTTCAATTCAGTTTGAAAAAAGAAACGATTCCAAAATTCAACATTAAGCGCAACTAAACCTCCAATACCAAATCCAGCAACATGGAATTGATCATAACGAGCATTTCCCATCAAAGTTGTATTCGTTCTCGGATATAAAATTCCTGCTCCAATTCCTTCAATCAACTTTAATTTAAATTTACCTTTTGAATAAAAAGGATCATTTCTACGCAATTCAACATTTAAATAATTTAAACCATCTGTGTGCTCAAATTGCAAGAATTTAGGCTGAATGTCGAATGAAGCATTGTCATAAGTCCCATCATACTGAGGAAATCCAGAATTTTTGATGTAACCATCCATCTTAACTGTTTGATATGAAGTCATCACGTATTTCATGTGATCTGAAGCGATAGAAATATCATATTTTTCATTGATAAAATAACCAATTCTAAAATTGTATTGTGGAATTGTTATCGTTGATGGATTCACATAAGTACTAAATCCTTTTGCAACTTTATCATGCGCACATACATCATGAATTGTAAAATCATAATTCAACCCTTGAAAATGAATATCTGATCTTGTGTAGGCATCTCTATTCCAACCCCAATAGAAATAAAAACTTCCTTTTTTAGAAATTACAGGAGCAGCATCTTGAGAATAAGCAAAAGAAGATAGAGTCAATGCTATAAATAAAATCTTTTTCATTTTCATAAGTTAAAAATCGTACAAAAGTAATATTAAAGAAGTAAATAAAACATGATAAAAATTAGTAGAATGTATATTTATTCCCGTTTTAAAAAAAATATGTAACTTTCACTTAAAATAACTTATTATGAATAGAATAATATCAACCCTATTTTTATTTTTAAGTACAATTACTTTCGCCCAAACATGGAGTAATGACGTTGCACCAATTTTCTACAATAAATGTGCTCAATGTCATCATCCAGGAGGTATTTCAGCTACATCATTAACGACTTTTAATGAAGTTAGTCCAATGGCTAATGCAATCAATACCTATATTACAAATGATGAAATGCCACCATGGCCACCTAATAACAATTATCAACAATATGTTCATGATCGAGCTTTAAGTTCAACGGATAAAACAACAATCTTAAATTGGATTGCAAATGGTACATTAGAAGGGAATTCGGCAAACACACCTCCTCCACCAGTTTTTAATAACGGTGCACTTTTAGGCGCTGGAGATTTAGAAGTGAGGATTCCAACTTACACAAGCAAAGCTCAGATTGGTCATGATGACTACGCTTGTTTTTCAATCCCAAGTGGATTAACAGCAAATCGAGTAATTAAATCAGTTGAAATTATCCCAGGAAATAGACAGATTGTTCACCATGCATTAATCTATTTAGACCCAACAGGAAACGAATTAACAGATTCTATTGGGGGAGATTGCTCTAGTCCAGCTTTACAAACAACAACGCTGATTGCTGGTTATACACCAGGAGCAACACCTATGACATTACCTGCTGTCGCTCCGTTAAAATTAGGAATACCTATCACTTCAGGATCAAATATTTATTTTGCCATGCATTATCCTGCCGGAAGTTTTGGTGAACAAGATAGTACAAAAGTGATTTTTCATTTTTATCCGATTAACGAAACTGGTATCAGGCAAGTATATGCCGCACCGATTATTGAAAATTGGAATTTTACATTACCTCCAAATGTGGTTACAACTGTAAATGGTTCATATCCTGCTGGAAATGCTGGACTAACAAACAATGTATCAATTCTCAGTGTATTTCCTCATATGCATCTTGTTGGAAAAGACATAAAATCATTTGCAATTACACCTGCAACTGATACCGTTAAATTTATTGATATCCAAAAATGGGATTTCCACTGGCAAGATTTTTATTTTTTTAAACACATGCCTTATCTTCCAATAGGAACAACCATTAAAGCTGTTGGTCATTACGACAATACTACTTCAAACATCAACAACCCTAATAATCCTCCAATTACAGTATATCCAGGATTGAATACCACGGATGAAATGTTTTTAGTGTATTTCCATTACATGTTACATCAAGCAGGAGATGAAAATTATGATATGGAAGCCTTAATGACTGCAGAAGTAAACAATCTACTAAAAGATGAAAATGCGAATGGTGTTTCTATTTACCCTAACCCTTCTTCAAATGAATTCTCAATTAATTTCGAAGGAAAAAAAGGAGATAAATACAGTGTGATAATTTATGATACACAGGGTAAAATAGTTTCGACAGTTGCAGATAAATTAATTTCTGAAAATACACATATTACTGCAACTTGGGATGGAAATACTTTTCAAGGAGAAACTGCAAAAAAAGGAGTATATTTTGTATCTATTAATTTAAATGGAACGTTTTTAAGTAAACGAATTATCAAAAACTAATCAGTCGATGAAAACAACTGAATTTGTATCAGCGCAAAATGTTAAAATTGAATATGAATTAGCTTCTACTGCTCAACGAGTAATGGCTACATTCATTGATTTAGCTGCTTTTACTATTTATTTCATCACATTGACAGGAATTTTAGGCTTGAATAATTTTTTCGTTTCAGAAAAAGGTTCCGATTTATTGCTCAGCCTGATTTTAGTTAAAATCCCATTTATATTCTACAATCCTCTTTGCGAATATTTGACGAATGGTCAAAGTTTAGGGAAGTACATCGTTGGCATAAGAGCTGTAACGTTAAATGGTGAACGATTAGGATTAAGAGAGGTTTTTACAAGATGGATTTTTAAAGGCGATTTCCTTTGGATTAGTTTAGATTTTATGATTCTTTTCTGGTTAGGAATTGGAATATTAGGAATTTTTTTTAGCAGTATTTCAGAGAAAAATCAACGTATTGGAGATTTAATGGCTGGAACGGTAATCATTAAGAAAAAATCAAGTACAAACTATCATTTAAATGATGTTTTGGGAATAAAAAGTCAAGAATCATATTCTCCAAGTTATCCAAATGTAATTAAATTAACGGATGAAGACATGTTGTTAATCAAAACGACCATTCAACGATTAAGAAAACATCCTACTGAACAAGTGAAAGAATTTGCAAGAAACCTTGCCGACGAATCTGCTCGATTGATTGGATTAACTGAAACACCACAAAAAAGATTGGAATTTTTACAAACACTTTTACAAGACTACGTCGTCCTTACAAGATAATTTATGCCAAAATTATGTTTAGTTCCAACACCGATTGGAAACTTAGAAGATATTACTTTAAGATCTTTAAGAATTTTAAAAGAAGCAGATATCATATTTGCTGAAGATACGCGTGTGACAAAAAAATTATTGAATCATTTTGAGATTCAACAACATGTTATTCCGTTTCATGCACACAATGAACATCGATCTTTGCAATCTGCAATTGAGCGAATTAAAGGGATGAATTTAGCTGTTTTAGTTTCAGATGCCGGAACACCAGGAATTTCTGATCCAGGATTTTTATTGGCTCGTGAATGTGTGAATGAAGGCATCGAAGTAGAGTGTTTACCTGGCCCAACGGCTTTAATTCCTGCATTGGTTGCAAGTGGTTTTCCATGTGATCGTTTTTGTTTTGAAGGATTTTTACCACATAAAAAAGGGCGTCAAACGAAATTGATTCAATTAGAACAAGAAGAACGTACTGTTATTTTGTACGAATCACCTCATCGTTTAGTAAAATGTTTAGGGCAAATTGAAGAATTCATGGGGGCTGAACGAAAAGTTTGTGTCGTTCGTGAATTGTCTAAAATGTTTGAAGAATACAAACGAGGAACTGCGAAAGAAGTCAAAGAATACTACGAACAACATCCACCAAAAGGCGAAATTGTTGTCATCATAGAAGGAAAAAATGGGAAAAACTAAAACCGAAGCGATTGTTCTTGTACAAAAAGGAAAACCTGAAATTGCTTTCAAAAGACAAGAAATAGAATTAAAGGAGTTGAACGATCATGAGGTATTGATTGAAACGGAAGCCTTTGGTTTAAATTACGCAGATGTTATGGCTAGAAATGGACTTTACAAAGAAGCTCCTCCTATGCCTTGTGTAATTGGTTATGAAGTGGTTGGAAAGATTGTTCAAATTGGAAAAAATGTAAATTCTAATTGGATCGGAAAACGTGTTTTAGGATTCACTCGCTTTGGAGGTTATGCTCAAAAAGTAATTTCAACAGACCAAGCCGTTGTTGAGATTGAGACAATTGATTCTTCTATTGCATTAGCCTTATGTACACAATCTGTAACAGCTTATTACATGGCTGAATATTTTAGCCCAATCAGAAAAGGTGATAAAGTATTGATTCATGCTGCAGCTGGTGGTGTTGGAACAATCTTAATTCAATTAGCAAAATATAAAGGCGCAACTGTTTTTGCAAAAATTGGGGATGATCATAAAAGAGAACTCGTTGAAAAATTAGGTGCTGATCATGTCATTAATTACAATCAGTCAAATTATGCAACACAACTTGAAACGATTCTTAAAGGTGCAAAATTAGACATTAGTTACAACCCCGTTGGAGGTTCAACCTTTAAACAAGATTTAAAATTATTAGGAGCTAGCGGTAAAATATATTTATTTGGAGGATCTGAACTTTCTGGAGGAAAATGGGGAATTCTTTCTCAATTGAATTTTGTAAAGAAAATGGGGCTTGTCATTCCGATTGGGTTGATGATGACTTCTAAAAATATCCTAGGCGTAAACATGCTAAAAATCGCAGATCAAAAACCAGAAGTTTTATCCTACTGTTTGAATGAAGTAATTGTTTTATTCAAAAAAGGAATTATTACTCCTCAAATAGGTGGTGAATTTTCAATAGATGACATTAATCAAGCACATTCACTATTAGAAAGTGGAAAATCTACAGGTAAGATAGTAGTGAAATGGTAACTTCGACTTCGCTCAGTTGCCATTCGGCTTCGAAATGTAAAGTTGACTGAGCGGAGTCGAAGACAGCTTTACATTTCGAAATCAAATATTATACAAATCTAGGATCAGTTTCCATCACGTGACCGCATTCGTCACACGTTCTCATTTCTTCTGAAGCGTAAAATTCTTTGAACATAGGTAAGAATCCATTTTCAATATCATCTAAACCAAAACGGTATTCTTTTAATTTATGATTGCACTCTTCGCAAAACCATAAAAGTCCATCTTGCATATTTGTTCCTTTACGAACTCTTTCGATTACAAGACCAACTGTATTTTCTCCTCTAATTGGAGAATGAGGCGTATTTCCTGGTAATAAGAAAATTTCACCTTCTTTAATTACGATATCTCTTGGTTGACCATTTTCTTGAATTCTTACTAACGCATCTCCTTCAATTTGGTAAAACAATTCTTCACTTTCATTGTAGTGATAATCTTTACGAGCATTCGGTCCACCAACAACCATCACGATGAAATCTCCGGCTTCTTTATATAAACATTTATTACCAACAGGTGGTTTCAATAAATCTCTATTTTCATCAATCCATTTATGTAAATTAAAAGGAGCTATCATAATTTTAAATTTTTTTATAAATGTAAGAAGATTCGCTAATAGTGAAAAATGATAATTGTTAGTTTTTTAAACTATTCTTAAAAATGTTGAAATTCGAACATCTTTTTATGGGTTTGTGATTAAACTACTTATCCTTTATCTCCAATTCCTCAATCAACAAGAAATGTTTAACTTTCCGAAAAATTTGAAAAATGGATTTAAATCTTAAAAATAAAGTTGCCGTAGTTTGCGGAAGTACACAAGGAATTGGAAAAGCGACTGCTACTGAATTAGCTCGTTTAGGTGCTTCGGTTGTTTTAGTTGCACGTAACGAAGAAAAATTAAAAGAAGTTGCTGGTGAATTAGATTCAACGAATGGTCAAAAACACTCATACATCATTGCTGATTTTTCAAAACCAGAAGAATTAAAAACGACAATTGAAAGTTGGGCAAATGCTGGAAATAAAGTTCACATTTTAGTAAACAATACTGGCGGTCCAAAAGGTGGACCAATTATCAATGCAGGGATTGATGAATTTTACAGTGCATTCAATCAACATTTGATTTGTAATCATATCATGGTTCAAGCTTTATACCCAATTATGAAAGCTGAAGGTGGTGGTAGAATTATCAATGTGATTTCAACAAGTGTAAAACAGCCATTACATAATTTAGGTGTTTCAAATACGATTCGTGGAGCTGTAGCTAGTTGGAGTAAAACATTGGCAAATGAATTAGGTCAATTCAACATTACTGTTAACAATGTTTTACCAGGAGCAACAAATACAGATCGTTTACAAACATTGGCAAAAATAAAATCAGATCAAATCAATGGAACAGTTGATGCTGTTTTAGAAGAAATGGGTTCTGAATCTCCAATGAACAGAATTGCAAATCCAGAAGAAATTGCAAATGCTATTGCGTTTTTAGCTTCTCCAGCTGCAAG
>CANGHX010000160.1 GCA_947453715.1 Flavobacteriales bacterium
AATATTGTTTTGATTACATCAACATACCACCACAAACATTGATTGTTTGACCAGTAATATAACCAGACATATCTGATGCTAAAAAGACAGTTAAATCAGCTACATCTTTTGGTGAACCACCTCTTTTTAATGGAATTGAATTTCTCCAATCTTCAACAACTTTTTGATCTAAAGCAGCCGTCATTTCAGTTTCAATAAATCCTGGAGCAATTGCATTGCAACGAATATTTCTTGAACCTAACTCTTGAGCAATAGATTTAGTAAAACCAATTAAACCAGCTTTAGATGCTGCATAATTAGATTGACCTGCATTACCACTAACACCAACTACAGAAGACATATTGATAATAGAACCTTTTCTAGCTTTCAACATTGGGCGTTGAACAGCTTTTGTTAAGTTAAATGCCGATTTAAGATTTGTATTCATCACTTCATCCCATTGTTCTTCTGTCATTCTCATTAACAAAGTATCCCTTGTAATACCAGCATTGTTTACTAAAACATCAATTGTTCCAAACTCAGCTACTACATCATCTACTAATTTAGATGCTTCGTCAAATTTCCCTGCATCAGATTTAAATCCTTTTGCAACACCACCATTAGCAGATAATTCTGTTTCTAATGCACGTGCTTTTTCTTCTGATGACAAATAAGTAAATGCCACTTTAGCACCTTGTCTTACACATTCTTCAGCAATTGATTTACCAATTCCTCTTGAAGCTCCAGTGATTAAAACCACTTTATCTTGTAATAAACCCATAATTGTAATTTTCTATTTTAGTAAAGCTTTTGGCTTTAGATTTTCAAAGATAATAAAATTGTTAAAGTTGAATTAGAATCAATTGAAGAAATCCCAAGTAATTCCTAATTGAATTAAGTTCTTTTGTATTGGATAACCTACTAATTGTTGGTTTAATCGATTGTTCCAAAAATATCCGATATTACTCATTCTAGCATACATTCTGAATTCATTTATTGTAATGCCGAAAAATGCTCCCACATTCACCATACTTTCAATACTACTTTTAGATTGATTCAAAGTCATAACATCCAACACTCTGTTATAATTCATCAGTTTATAATCTGAAATCCATGAAACATCTGCGCCGTATATGTATTCTAGTTTTTTAGATTTAAACGCTTTCCCTTTTCTGAAAATCCGTGCATTTAAATTATACTTCGGAACATATTGAAAGTTTGATGTTGGAAAAGAAAAAATACATCTTGGCTGAATCGTTATTTTACGAAATGTATAACTACCAAAAACTGTCAAAGTCGTATTAGAAAAACTTTTTATTGTATCATTCCTCCATACAGAATCAATAAAAAAGTAATTATTGTTCATCGTCAAAGAAGAAGCTTCTACTCCAATTTGTTTCAATGAATCGAAAACATATTTCAATGATCCATCTACGAATATTCTACTTTGTAGTTGATAATCACTTAGTGTTGTTGCATAATTATTCGAATAATAATAGCGTTGAAATGGAATAGGCAATTTTTGTTCAACTTTTCCATAGATTGAAGCGTGTAATTTTGAAATTTTAGTCGAAATGGAAGTTTCATTACTCCATTCATTTTTTGCTCCTATCAAATTAAAATTAAATGAATTGACAAGCGAATATTTTTTATTCAACACATTTAAAGATGAGCTGAAATCAATTTCACTCGTATCATGATGGATTGTACTATTTTGTGTATTCCAATAACGATAGTTCAACAAAGCATCAACGTAAACATTTCTTAGTTTTGTGAAAATACCAGCTCCATTTTTTAAGCTTGCTAATTGAAATTGATCTCTAGTAATAAAGCTATCAATGTAATAATGATTATAATTAGACAAACTTGTCATTTGCTCATTGTAAACTCTGTTGTCTATTTTCAGATGATGACGAGTAATCAATCCTAAAAAACGCAATGAATCTTTAAGCACGTTAAAATGATTATCAATTAGCAGATTAACATTCTTTTGTTCCGAATATGTTTTATTTGCCGTTGAACTCAAAACATTTACATATTCTAAGCCATTCGATAAAATAGTTGAATCATTATAAACACCGCCGTTTAACTTCGTTTTTTTATACGAATAATTTCCTTCTAATTTAAATGAATAAAACTTTCCATTACGTCTCAGATTTACTTGAAATGAACGAGAAGTAAAATCACTGTTTTTCAATATACCTTGAGAACTATTTTGGTTGATAAAAACATTTAACAATACATTTTTCTTAAACGCTTGTTCGTAATCAACGTTTAAGAGTTGAGTCCCTTTTGATCCAAATGAATAATTAAAACCAATATGAGGTAAAGCAGAAAATTTGAAAGATGGGGTAAGAATATTTCCTTGTAGCAACTGAAATTGAGAATGATTCATTAAAAAATCATTCGTCAGATAAGTTTGATTACCAAAACTTCCACCTGGAATATTTGTTAGAATTCCTGACACCTTAAGATCCATTGAATCAATCGCACCAGATGAACGATAACCGTATTTTAAAGTGTCTTTTTCAGTATACACACCATTGATTTGACCTTTGACAGCAAATGCAAGAGAAAAAAGAAAAAGAAAACTTAAACACTTCATGTATCGATAGCTCAATAAAAGTTAAAGGTATAAAAAAAGGGGCAAATGCCCCTTCAATATTTTCTAAGATCGTAACAAATTATTTTTTGTTAACGAAAACTTGTAATCCTGATTTCAAGTTAGCTGCTTTGTTAGAGTGAATAACATTAACTTTCGCTAATTTATCAATCATTGCAATTACACTTGGTAATAAAGTCACAGCTTCGTCTTTAGTTGCTGCACGTAATTTACGTACCGCATTACGAGTTGTTTTGTGAACGTATTTGTTACGAAGTCTTTTAGACTCGTTTGATCTAATTCTTTTTTGTGCAGATTTATGATTTGCCATTTTTTTCTTTATTATTATTTACAGAACTTAATCCTTGTAGCCCATAGGAGAATCGAACTCCTGTTTCCAGGATGAAAACCTGATGTCCTAACCACTAGACGAATGGGCCTTAATCCTTTTTATTAACCTTACAATATTTCAATTGCTACTTTTGTAGCCCATAGGAGAATCGAACTCCTGTTTCCAGGATGAAAACCTGATGTCCTAACCACTAGACGAATGGGCCTTAATCCTTTTCTTTCTCTTATTAAGCCGTTGCTCAATTTCGGAGTGCAAATATAAGCACGATTTTCTTTAATCTCCAAATAAAAACAACTTTTTTTTTATTTTTTTTTGATCAAAAGAATATTTTTTTGAAAATCAATTATTTAAAAAATAATTTTTCGTTATTATTTTTTAAATAATTGATTAATTTTTTGCTTCTAATAAGCTTTTGCTATAACAACTCGTCTTTTTGAAGGTTTACCTGTTACCATACAAACACCTTCTTCATCTTCTGCATCTAAAGGAATGCATCTAATTGTAGCTTGTGTATCTTGCTTGATTTTCTCTTCCGTTTCAGAAGTACCATCCCAATGAACTAAATAGAAACCACCTTTTTCTTTTAATTGAGTCTTAAATTCTTCGTAAGTATCAACTTTATGAAAATTCTCCGTTCTAAATTTTGCTGCTCTATTATAAAGATTCGTTTGTATCTCTTCTAATAAGTTGTGGATGTAAGTTTCCAGTCCTTCAAAGTCTACAACTGTTTTCTCTTTTGTATCTCTTCGAGCGATTTCAATTTTACCGTTTTCTAGATCTCTAGGTCCCATTGCTAATCTTACAGGCACACCTTTCGTTTCATATTCAGCAAACTTCCATCCTGGACGTTTATTATCATCGTCATCGTATTTAAACGAAATACCCAACTTAGCCAATTTAGCTTTTAATTCAGCTGCTTTTGCAGAAATATTTGCTAAATCCTCCTCTGTTTTGTGAATAGGAACCATAACAACTTGAATAGGCGCCAAAGCTGGTGGTAAAACCAATCCTTCGTCATCAGAATGTGTCATGATTAACGCTCCCATTAATCGTGTAGAAACACCCCAAGAAGTTGCCCAAACATGTTCCAATTTACCTTCTTTATCTGCAAATTTCACATCAAACGCTTTCGCGAAGTTCTGACCTAAAAAGTGAGAAGTTCCAGCTTGTAATGCTTTACCATCTTGCATCATTGCTTCAATACAATACGTATCATCAGCTCCAGCAAAACGCTCACTTTCTGTTTTACGTCCTTTAATTACAGGCATAGCCATAAATTTTTCAGCAAATTCAGCGTAAACTTCTAACATTTGTTCCGTCTCCGCAATAGCTTCTTCTTTCGTCGCATGCGCTGTATGTCCTTCTTGCCATAAAAACTCAGCTGTTCTTAAAAACAAACGAGTTCTCATTTCCCAACGAACAACATTTGCCCATTGATTAATCAAAATAGGTAAATCTCTATACGATTGAATCCAACCTTTATAAGTATTCCAAATAATAGCCTCACTTGTAGGACGAACAATTAATTCTTCTTCCAATTTAGCTTCTGGATCAACGATTAATTTTGAAGGATTATTTGGATCTGTTTTTAATCTGTAATGTGTTACTACCGCACATTCTTTCGCAAAACCTTCTGCATTTTTCTCTTCAGCTTCAAATAAACTTTTAGGTACAAAAAGAGGGAAATAAGCATTTTGATGTCCAGTTTCTTTGAACATTTTATCTAATTGAGCTTGAATTTTCTCCCAGATTGCATAACCATATGGTTTAATCACCATACAACCTCTAACGCCTGAGTTTTCTGCTAAATCAGCTCTTGGTACTAATTCATTGTACCATCTTGAGTAATCTTCTTCCCTTGTGCAATTTTTTTGTGCCATTTTACTTGAAAATCGTTTAATGCTGGCAAAGTTAAAAAATTAAGAGTAATATCTAAGTTCTTCTTCGCTTCTTTCTAAAATAAGAAAGTGAGTTTGAAATTGAGTAGTAGAATAATCTTATTTTCCATTGACTCAAAAACAAACTCACTTATTTGGTTGATAGGTGGTTATTATTATCTTTTAATTACTTTTTTCACAACGGTTTGACCGCTATTAATAATCTGAATTAAATACAATCCTTCATTTAAATAATCTAATTGTATCTCTTCTTTTGAATTGGAAATATTTTTAGTTAAAAATACTTTTCCATCTAATCCTATCACATTTATTTGTCCTGAGTTTGACTTTAAGCCATCCACTATTAATGAAGAATTAAAAGGATTTGGATAAACATTGAAATCCAACATTGTTTTTTCAGTAACACTTAAATCTGCTCTTATTTTTTGAAAATTACCTCCACACGCTGAGGAATCGTTTCCATACTCATCTCTTAATATAGCTGCATATTCAAATAATTTTTTAGAACTAAATTCTGGTGTATGATTTACAGTATCAAACGCAATTGTGAATGCTTGTAAAAAAGAAATAGATTTATTATGTCCTAAATTAAATTTACCTGTACTTCCAATCGCTCTTCTATCATTGTTAGGAATAGCAGCCGAAATCTCACTCCAATTATCATTAATAATTTGTCCATGAGTTCCATAACCTAAACTATCAGAAGTACCTGGACAAAAATATTTTGCAATTACACCTGTTGAAGATAACCCTTCCCCTCCATAGGTCATTGAAGTTCCATTACCCCATTTACCTTGTGACAAATTATAATATTCTAAATCGTTTATTGGTGTAAAAACTACTAACATACTAGATTCTAAAGTTGTGTATTCATTATCTAATATACCATCTCCAAATCCAAATCCATTCACACATTGATTTGAATCAATACCAAAACTATTATCTAGTGAATCATTTGCAAATTTAACACCTTCTAAAAACTGCATACCCATTGATGGTATATCAAAACCAAAACCATACCTTCCATTTCCATTCTCATCATCATCATCAGCATTGTATACATAAATTAGACCTTCTTTCACGTTTGTTCCAATATAATCATCTAAATTATACCCCAAATCGAAGTCTGTGTAATTTGTCATATATACATCATGTATCGAATCACCATAATTCACATATATTGATCTTAAAAAAACAGTATTTGATTCTGCTTCGGAAGAATCACAATTATATACATGAAAGTAATTATACCATTCTAACTTTGTACCATTTACAGAATCTACTTTATGCTGAAGCGTTAACAAACACTCATCTCCATAAATTGAAGGATAATCACCATTATAAGGCTCATAAACTCCATTATTATTTACATCGATAAACTCAGCTAAATTTAGCGCTTGACCTAAAGTCACATCACCATGAGCTGGCCATTCTCGAATTCCAAAAGGAGCAATGTAATTCGGTGTACCATTCTGTAAATTTGCTAAATGTTGCTGAATCATTTGTTTAGTAACAAAATATCCTCGATTATACTTTGATTGAAAAATATCAAAATCACCATAAGTACTACTTACTGGACCAACCAAAAAATCTACCCCTGAAGAATAATTTCCAAAATAATTTCCAATTATTTCGTTTGAATTATTTTTACCAATTAAATAGTTCACTGATCCATAAATTGAAGCTACGTCAATCGAATCCAATTTGTATGAAAATGCATTATTTCCTGTAAGATGATCTTTTTTGAACAACATATTCCCTGAATAAATATTCGTATTAATTTTATTATGGTTGAATGATTGAGAATATTCAATAAATGGTTCTATTAATGATAAATTATTTTTTAAAATTAAAAAACTAGCACCAGATGAAAATAAAATTGGATTAATGTCTTGTAGAACATTACTTACTTTTCCCGCAATCAAAAGCTCACCATTCGAAGCTTGTATAGAATTTACAGAAAATGGTTGAAGCTGTGAGTAATTAATGTTAAAATTATTGTTTAGACTAGTAAAATATCTAAAAATAGTTCCTCCAAAAAATATATAAACATTTGAATTATCTGATATAGCCTCAATGAAATCAAAATGATCAATGAAGGGTTGATTTTGACGTATATTCAACTCATAACTTTGAATGAATTGAAAATTCCCATCTAATTTTGATATCGTAGTATCGGTAACCAAAAATAATTCGTCATTAAAAGTTAATAAATCAAAGCCGTAACCTATATGAGATGGAGCATTATTTGAAGTAAAGTAATTGTTAGAATTAATTCGTTTATATAGTTGAACACCTTTTACCGTTAAATATTCTACACCTTGTAATTCAACAAAATCAATTAATTTATAATCATTAGGAATTTGTTCAAAATTAATTGAATCAACTATCTCTGTAGTAAACATCTGGTAATCTGAACTTGAATTTGCAATTCGGATTAACCCATCAACACCTGAAACAGCATATGTAATCAGCTCATTTCCAATATTCAATGTTTTTACATATCCATTATTAAGTAATGATGGATATGTAAAAGTCGAAATAACTCCTCCATTCAAAAGCTTAAAAATTTGATAACTTATTAAATTATTGTTTTTACATAATAGAGAAACATTAAATGAACCATCATTATTTTTAGAAATACCCGTAATTTTAGGAAAAAAGGAGTATGCATTTGAAACCAGAACTGTATTATCAACTGCTATCAAATCACCTTCATTATTGATTATACCTTTTCTTAATTTTACTTCATGATTCAAAGTATCTTCATAAACTTGGAAAAGTAAATTATCATTCCCATCTTTTATGGAAAATGTTTCTCTAAAACTTTTTCCATAATCCGTATTAAAAAATGTTCTAGAAAATTGCCCAAATAAATTTGTGGAAGCAATTAAAACGGCGGTAAGTATAAGTATTCTCATGATTAAATGTTTTAAGTTAATTCAAATTTAATCTTTACATTTAAATATATCGACTCTTATTAATCAAAATTCAATAAAAATATACAGGTCTAAAA
>CANGHX010000161.1 GCA_947453715.1 Flavobacteriales bacterium
GATAAAATTACACCTGATGATTTGACATTTTCTAATTTTAAAGAGCCAGCATTGAATTTGAATTTAAATAAAACATTAAAAGAATTTACGAATGATTTAATTCAATTTTACTTGGATAGTAATAACAAAAATGTCTTGGTGGTTGCTAAAAAATTAAATATAGCAAAATCAAAAATCTATAATTTAATTAATTCAGGCGATTTAAAAATTTAACTATGTACGGAATTGTAAATAAAGCGATTGAAGAATTAGTTGTCGAAAATTTCGGTATAGAAAAATGGCATTTGATTAAAGAAAAAAGTGGAGTAGATGTAGATTTTTTCATTAGTTCTGAAGCATATGATGATGCGATAACATTTAAATTAGCAGAAGCAGTTTCTTCTGAAATGAATTTACCAATTGATGCTGTTTTTGTAGCTTTTGGTGAATGGTGGATATTAAAAACAGCAAAAGAAAAATATGGTTCATTGTTAGCTTCTGGAGGAAACTCTTTCAAAGAATTTATCATTCATTTACCTGATTTTCATACGCGCGTAATGTTAATGTATCCAAATTTGACTCCGCCAGAATTCCAAGTAACAGATATACTAGAAAAAGAATTGAATTTACATTATTTTTCTAAAAGAGAAGGATTAAGTGAATTTGTGCGAGGTTTGATGCAAGGATTGGCAAAGTTTTACAACGTAGAAATTCAAATTCAATTAGTAAAATCAAGAATTGAAGGAAATGATCATGAAATTTTTCATATTCAATGGAGTTAAATAATTTTAGACATATCAATTTAAGTTTTGATGAGTTAAACAACTTATTTCCATTTTACATTCTTTTAAATGAAGATCAAAAAATAATTTCTATTGGTCAAAGTTTAAAACACCTATTTCCGATTTCTAAAAAAGAAGACTTTTTCTTTGATTCTTGGACAATAGAAAAGCCTTCTAGTCAAGATAGTAATTCTATTTTGACTAATAAATTGACAATTATTTCAAATAATTCAAATAACAATTTAAAATTCAAAGGTCAATTTGAAAAAATTGAATCAAGCAATCAATTTCTCTTTTTAGGATCTCCTTGGTTTCAAAATACGGATCAATTAATTGAAAATAATTTAACTATTTCAAATTTTGCGATTCACGATTCAATGTTTGATTTGCTGCATGTCTTGAAAAAAAATGACATTGTAAATAATGAGTTAAAAGAAATCGTTCAACAGTTAAATTCGCAAAAAAAGCAATTAGAGATTGAGCAAGCTTCATTAAGAAAAAGAGAGTTAAAACTTTCTGCAATAGCTGAAGCAACAGATGAATTATTATCAAATTTAGATATTAAGAGTGCAATAAAAAACACCTTTCAATTGATAGGTGATGCAATTGAAATGCAATCAATAAATTTATTTCAATCTTGTCAGTTACATGATATGAAGTATGAATCTGCAATAGTTTCAAATTGGAATTCAGCTAAAAGTATAGATTTAGTGCTTGATGAGGAATTGGATTATGCGATATTAATTTCAAAAAAACATACCTATATCTCGTTAGAAAATAATCTGTATTTCCCTGTTTTTGTAAAAGAACAATTTTGGGGCTATTTAATTTATCAGAAGCAAAACAGAGAAGCAAAATGGTCAAAAACTGAAAAAAGTTTATTAAAAAGTTTATCAAATAGTATTTCAAGTGCAATAGAGCGTTCGGAAAGTTCAAAGGAATTATTTGAAATGGCCTCTTTTTCAATGGAAAGTCCAAATCCAATTCTTCGAATTGATATGGAAGGAAGATTAATTTTGAGAAATATTGCATCTGAAAAAATTAATTCAATAGTTTTAGATGGAAAAGAAAGAGAAGACAAAGTTCTATTTAAATTGTTGCCAAAACTATTAAATAAGACAAAGAAACAGCTGCTTTTCGAAATAATATCAGATAATCAATATTATCATGTTACAGCGCTTATTTCTAAATCTAATGATTACATCAACATTTATTTGAATGACATCACAAAACAAAAATTAGCAGAAAAGGAAATTTTAAAATCAAATGAGCAATTAAATTTATTCAAAATATTAATTAATAATTCTTCAGATGCGGTGCAAGTTTCATTGGTTAATGGGCAATTGTTTTACATCAACAAGACAGCGAGTGAACGTTTAGGTATCGAAATCGACCAATGCCAGAATTATTTTGTGAGGGATTTTGAAACTATATTTACAGATGAAAAAGCTTGGGAGCAACACATTGATGAACTAAAACGTGTCGAGTTTTTGACGATTGAAGGGAAAAATATTAACCATAATACGGGAAAAACCTATCCAGTTGAAGTTGTAGTTAAATATATAAAAATCAATGAAATTGGGTTTGTAATTGCAAATTCAAGAGATATAACTGAACGAAGAATCAGCGAAGAAAAACTAAGAATCCAAGAAGAAAAATACAGGAATATTATCACGAATATGAATTTAGGTTTACTTGAGGTGGACTTAGAAGAAAAAATAGAATATTGCAACCAAAATTTCTTAGATATATCAGGTTATTCTTTTGAAGAAATCAAAGGGAAAAAGGCGAATGAGCTTTTTTCGGTAGAAGCATCAAAACCTATTATTGAGGAAAAAATAAAATTACGTGAAGAAGGGAAATCAGATAGTTACGAAATTGCAATTCGAAATAAGGCAGGTGATTTAAAATGGTGGTTTATAAGTGGTGGGCCAAGTAAGAACGATAAAAATGAAATAATAGGTTCAATAGGTATCCATTTGGACATCACAAAACAGAAAGAATTAGAGATAGAATTAGAAGCAGCACTTCATGCATCAAAGGCAGCTTCAGAAGCGAAAGAAGCTTTTTTAGCGAATATGAGTCATGAAATTAGAACGCCTTTGAATGGTATTATAGGAATGATTCGTGAATTAACTTCCAATAAAACTATTGAAGAACAATTTCCTTTGATAGAGAATGCTAAAAATGCTTCAAAACATCTATTGTCTATTATTAATAATATTTTAGATATTTCTAAAATTGAAGCAGGAGAGTTAGAAGTCAATAAAATGAATTTTAATTTGTTCAATGTTTTGAATGATATTCAGTCAATATTTATTAATGATTGTCAAAAAAAGAATTTAACTTTTGAGTTATTATCAGATCCTGAAATAGACGCTATATTCGTTGGGGATGAAATTAGAATTCGCCAAGTGTTGCTTAATATAATTGGCAATTCGGTAAAATTTACTCAAAGAGGATCTATTAAAATCATTTCAAAAATTGTAAAAAAAGTCAATTCAGAATTTTACATAGAGTTTAAAATTATCGATTCAGGAATTGGGATGAGTAAAGAATTTCAACAAAATATTTTCACTAAATTCCATCAAGCAGATAATTCAAATGAACGACAATATGGAGGAACAGGTTTGGGAATGGTAATCACCAAAGAATTAGTCGATTTAATGGGGGGCCTTATTTCAATTGAAAGTGAGATAAATAAAGGTGCGACCGTAACAATTCAATTAACTTTAGGCAAAGGAGAGTCATTTTATTTGAAAAAGGAAATGACACATCAAACGGATTCTAAAAAAGCGGTTAAGCTTTTGCTTGTAGAAGACAATGAGATGAATAGAGTTGTGGCTAAAATGGCTTTGAATACATATAATTTTGATGTTATTGAAGCTGAAAATGGAGTAGAAGCATTGAAAATTCTAGAAGAATCAAAATTTGATTTAATTTTAATGGACCTTCAAATGCCAATTTTAGGAGGAATTGAGACGACTTTTAAAATCCGAGAATCTGGTAATAAAACTCCGATTATTGCTTTAACTGCAAATGCTTTTAAAACTGAAATTCAGAAATGCATGGAGGCAGGAATGAATGATTATATTGTAAAACCATTTGAAAAAGAAGATTTCTTACAAGTAATTTTTAGAACATTAGAGCAAAAAGCATCAGGTAGTGAAGAAGCTCATTTTTCATTGGTCAAATTAAATGAAATGAGTGGGAACAATGAGGGATTCATTCAAAATATGTTAGGTATTTTTCAAAGGACAATCTTAAAATCAATGGATGATTTTGATGCTGCTATTGAGAATGGAGATATTGAATCAGTGAAACAAATTGCACACAAGATAAAACCTTCTATCCATAATTTGGAGATAAAATCATTATACCAAGAAATTGATGAATTAGAACTAGGTGAACTGAATTTAAACGAAATCCAAGTAAAGGTTAATAAGTTAAAGTCTATTATTAAGTTGGTTCTTGTTGATATGGAGAAATAAGACTAAAAAGGTAATTAAAATAACGTAAAAGTTCAAAAAAATGAAAGGCTGTCAATTGAGACAGCCTTTTTGATTTATTTTAATTGTTTTACAACTTCTGCTTTATCGATCAAACCTACATTTGACCACGTTTTCTCTTTGTTTTTATACACTTGAAGTAAAGGTATTCCTTCAATTTTTTGTTCTTTCGCAATTAATGGATTTTTGTCAACATCAATTCGAATAACAACAACTTGATCTTTCATTTCAGCTGAAATTTCATCCAAGTAAGGTTTCATTTTTTTACAAGGTGCACACCATTCAGCGTAGTAATCGATAAGTACGATTTTATCCGTATTCAACAAATCATTGAATTGTTGAGATGTCATTCCAGCATCTTTTGGTTTAGAATTTGTTGTCACCAAAGGAAGATTAGCATTGTTCCATTGCATGATACCACCCTCTAATTCAAAAACTTCTTTAAATCCCATTGAACGCATATCGCTCGCAGCAGAACCGCTTCTTCCACCACTTAAACAATAAACAAAAACAGGTTTTGCTTTATCTAATTTTGAAATTTGACCTTCAAAATCACTACCGTTATAATCGATATTGACTGCATGATCTATAAATCCACCTGCAACTTCTCCTGGAGTTCTAACATCAATTAGTTGTGCGTCTGGTGTTTCACTTAATTTTTTTGAGAATTCTGTTGGAGTCAAACTCGTTTTAACACCTTTTGATTGACCATTTGTGCAACTTGTAAAAGCTACTAATAGAATAAATTGAATAAATAATACTGTGTTTTTCATGTTGTTTTTATAATGTTAAATTATCAATTAATGCTGTTTCAATATTGATTTGAGGTTCAAAGAGGATAGTTGATTTTACAGAATTTGAAATTAAACATGCAGCTTCTGATTTTGTTAAAACACGTTCAGCTTTTTCTTTAGAACTTTCATCGCTAATTGTCAATATCGGTTTTAAAGTAACTTCGCTAATCATGAATTTTCCATCCACCATCTCTAGTTTTCCAACTGCATTCGATTCAAATGTAGTAAATTCCAATTTAGAATTTTCAGCGATGGAAAGAAAAGTTGTCATTAAACAACTATTGACTGCTGCAACAAATAAATGTTCAGGCGACCAAATTCCTTCGATCCCTTTTGGGAATTCTGGTGGAGTAACCACTTCGATTTTAGAATTCAAAACAGAAGATTCCAAAATTCCTTTTCTATCTTGTTCCCAAGTTAGTTTTACGTCGTAAAAATGTGTTGCGCTCATAACTTTTCTTTATTTAACTTCTTCAAATGTTATTTCTTCCGTTTCATTCGATGAGGTTATTTTTTCGATCGGAACAGCACAATTTCCAGAAGCACAACCTAATTGAAAAATTCCCATCAAAGTGAAATAACTACCAAATATTACTCCCATCCACTCTTTTTGTTGAATAGATTGTATACCTATGAAAATCCCAGCACCTAAGAATAATATTCTACGGAAATTCCAGTTGGTAAAAAGGATCTGTTTCATTTAGTTGTTTTTGATTTGTCTTTTTGAAATCCATTGAATAAAAGTCCACCCATCATTGCGCCATATAAAGAACTATTCAAAGGTTTTGAAGTGATCGCACAAGTTCCACTTGCACATCCTACACAGTGATAATATAGATAACCACCAATTGCTCCAACAATAACTCCGATGAGCGTAATTTTATATTTCTGAATGAATTTCATTTATTCTAATTAATAAAGCAAAGTTGTAAATTAAGAATCGATCGAAGAGTGACTTTTGTTACACTCCAATAAAAGTGTTGATTTGCTGCGAAATCTGATTCGAATCTTGAAGATTCATACACTTAAAATGTCCTTTTGGACAAGATTTAAATCCTATTTTTGAACATGGACGACAACTTAAATCCGCGACTTCGTGTATCGAAAAAAGTTCTTGATGATTAGGGAAATAAGGGAACATTCCTAATGCTGGAACAGTGTTTCCCCAAACGCTGATAGTTGGAATTTGAAAACAAGAAGCAATGTGCATCAGCCCAGTGTCATTTGAAAGAATAGCTTTTGATTGTTGGACGATACTTGCTGATTGTTGCAATGAAAAAGGACCACATGCATTTTTAATCGTTTTTGATGGGAAATTAGCTATTATTTCTTCTGCGAAATCATGATCCATCGGACCTCCAGCTAGAATAATAGGGAAATTAATTTTTTCGATAATTTCCACCAACTTCGAAAAAGGCATTCTTTTCGTTGCGAATTGAGCACCAATTGCGATTGTTAAATAAGATTTTGGAGCTAAATTAAATTCAGTTGAAACATCCACTTTTGATTTTTCAGAAAGAAAGAAATCACACGGTTTTAAATCGTTTTTCACTCCAAGATGATGAACTGTTTCAAAATAACGATCAACAATGTGTTTAGTACCCATTTTGTCAATCTTAAATTTGACTAGCATCCATTTTTTAACGTTCATTTTTGGGAACGATTTTGATGGAGCGCCAATTTTCTGTTTTAAAGAAAGTGTTCGAATATTTTTGTGAAGATCAATTACCCAATCGTATTTTTCCAATTTTAATTCAGAAACAACTTCTTTGATTGATTTTTCAATCGTAATTAATCGATCGATGTATGGATTGTTTTCTAAAATAGGAGTAAATGCTTTTTTGGTAATAAAATGAATCGTTGCATTCGGAATTTGTTGCTTCAAACAACGAATCACAGGTGTCGTTAAAACAACATCTCCAATAGAACTGAAACGAACGATTAATATTTTCACATATCAAAAATAGGGATAAAAATGATTTTTTATGCGGAAAGAAGCATATTTCGTCTAAAACTTGGTCTTCATTTGTTCATTTTCAATTCTCTTGCTTACCTTTGCAAACTATATTTTCGAATTGAAAGCTTATAAACCAATATATGTCGTGCTGTTTCTAGCTAGTATTTTACTAGTGTTAACGCCGTTGGTTTATTTTGCACCAAAGGATGGATGGAAAATAGGAGGAACGCATTTTCATTTCTTAACTCAAGAAGAGTTTTTACATCCAAAAAAACAGCAAAAAACAGATATTACAAAGTTGGTTGCAGATGTTGATACTGCTTCAATTGAATTAGATGAACCAAGTGATTTATTGAAGCATCAAAATGCTTCTGATGGGACACTGGGAGCACCTTCAGGTGGAACTCTTTCATCTGAAAGTAGAACGCAATTAGTTCTTAACGAAGGGGCTCGAAATGAATTAATTAAATTTTTCCAAGAATTAGATAAAGTTGCGACAGACAAATCGAAAATTCATTTATTGCATTATGGTGATTCTCAGATAGAAGGTGACCGAATGACTGGCTATATTCGTCAACGTTTACAAAGTCAATTTGGTGGAAATGGACCGGGATTGATACCAGCAACAAATGTTTATACAACTAATACTTTTAAACAGACATTTTCTTCGAATTTCATGCGTTATACCTGTTATGGTGGAGCGAAATTAAAGAATCGTCGTTATGGGACTTTAGGTTCTGCAGCACGATTTACAGAAGAAAATTATGATACGACAGCTTTAAAATCAGCAGCAATTCAAGAAGGTTGGATAGA
>CANGHX010000162.1 GCA_947453715.1 Flavobacteriales bacterium
GAAATTCGAGCCATTTTAGGTAAATCGTATGCTTCTGTTGCTAATCGATTTGCTATCAAATTTTTTGCAACACTTAATTCAACTTGACCGAAAAAGTCGTAAATCTTTGCTTGCGTATTAAAACTTTCAGCAATTACACTTTTATTAGCCGAACGACGAGCATATTGAATTGAATTATCGGTATAATAAAAAGCAGAATCTTTGTTATTGTTCTGCATGAAATTATAAGCTATTTTTGCATATACTTCAGAAATGTTGGCATTATTTCTTGATTTTTTAGCAATGTGTAACGCCTCTTTTAAATAAATATTTGCCTTTTCAAAACCGAGTGTTTTACTTTGATAAAGTCCTAAATATTTATAAATTTCAAATTTTACATCTTTAGAAGATAGTTTTTTAAGAAATGGCTCAAGCGCTAAAACATCTTTGTAAAAATTTTCTTGATTTCCCTCTATTTCTTCAATTTGAATGGTGAACAACAAAGCTTTGAATCGCTGAAGATTATCTAAATTTCTACTTTTTTGAAGTATCACATGAGAAATAGAATCAGCTAGGTATATATTATGATTTTTATAGAATTCACCTAGATTTAAAAGACGCGTAAATTTTCGATTTTCATTTTTCTCTCTACTTAATGCACTTTTTAAACGTATCTCCTCATTCTTTTGCCCAAAAACAAAAGTTGATTGCAGCACAAGAAGTGTCAATATAGTGCAAAAGTGTTTTAAAATTCTAGTTTTCATTTGTCTGTGTTAAAGATATCATTTTTAAAATATCTACAAACATTTTTTGTTTCAATTTTAACTCAAAATGGCAAAAATCAAAAGCCGTTTCTAACCGTTAGAAACACTTACACCCCTATTATTAGTGAGTTGTTTTTAATTTTTGATCCAATAAATCCCTTTTAGATGCTTCCTTTATTACCTAATTTCCTGAGAAAAATCGAGATTATTCACTAACTTTGCACTTTCAAAAAAAATCGTAGAAACATGGAGTATAATTTTAGCGAAATCGAACCAAAATGGAGAAAATTCTGGGCTGAAAATAAAACCTTTAAAGCAGATAATTCATCTGAAAAACCAAAGTTTTATGTATTAGATATGTTCCCTTATCCTTCTGGTGCAGGTTTACATGTTGGTCACCCACTTGGTTACATCGCTTCTGATATTTATTCCCGTTTCAAACGTTTACAAGGTTACAATGTTTTGCATCCAATGGGATACGATTCTTTTGGTTTGCCTGCTGAACAATATGCGATTCAAACAGGGCAACATCCTGTAATTACAACAGAGGAAAATATTGCTCGATATAGAGATCAATTGGATAAAGTTGGTTTCTCGTTCGATTGGGACAGAGAGGTTCGTACTTCATCTCCAGAATATTACAAATGGACACAATGGATTTTCATTCAATTATTTGATTGTTGGTACAATAACAAAACGAATAAAGCAGAACGAATTTCAGGTTTAGTTGCTGAATTTGAAGCAAATGGAAATTCATCTGTTCAAGCTTGTTCTGATTACAATGGTACTTTTTCTGCTACTGAATGGAATGCTTTCAACGAACAAGAAAAAGAAGCAATTCTTCAAGAATACCGTTTGGCTTATTTAGCTGATTCATGGGTAAACTGGTGTCCTGCTTTGGGAACAGTTTTAGCAAATGATGAAATCGTAAATGGTGTTTCTGAACGTGGTGGTCATCCTGTTGAACAAAAATTAATGCGTCAATGGTCGATGCGAATCAAAGCATATGCAGAACGTTTAATTCAAGGTTTAGAAAATGTAGAATGGACAGATTCTATCAAAGATATTCAACGTAACTGGATTGGGAAATCGATTGGGGCGTCTGTTAGATTTGAAGTGTTGGCTTCGACTCCGCTCAGCCAACATATTGAAGTTTTCACTACTCGTCCTGATACTATTTTTGGGGTTTCATTTATGGTTTTAGCACCGGAACATCCTTTAGTTGAAGAAATTACAACTTCTGAATACAAAGATGCGGTTGAAAATTATAAAAAAGCGGCTTCCTTAAAAACAGAACGTGATCGTCAGTCAGATGTAAAAAACATTACGGGACAATTTACTGGAGCTTATGCTATTCACCCTTTTACAGGAGATAAAGTTCAAATTTGGATTGGAGATTATGTATTGGCTTCTTATGGAACTGGTGCTGTAATGGCTGTTCCTTGTGGCGACCAACGAGATTGGGATTTCGCAAAACATTTCAGTTTAGAGATTAAAAATATTTTCGCTGATAAAGATATTTCTGAAGCAGCTTATACTGAGAAAGATGCTGTAATTGCTAATTCTGATTTCTTAAATGGTTTAGAGGCAAAAGTTGCAATGCAAAAAGCAATCGAGGAAATTGAAGCAAAAGAAATTGGTAAAGGAAAAACGAATTACCGTTTGCGTGATGCGGTGTTTTCAAGACAACGTTATTGGGGTGAACCTTTCCCGGTTTATTACAAAAATGGATTGCCAGTGATGATTGAAACGCAACATTTACCAATCATTCTTCCTGAAGTAGAAAATTATTTGCCAACTGCAGATGGTCAACCACCGTTAGGAAATGCAAAAACATGGGCATGGGATACTACTAAAAACGAAGTGGTTTCCAATGAATTGATTGACAATGAAACGATCTTTCCGTTGGAATTAAACACCATGCCAGGATGGGCTGGAAGTTCTTGGTATTTCTTGCGTTACATGGATGCTCAAAACGAAGCAGAATTTGTAAGCAAAAAACAAGCAGATTACTGGGGACAAGTAGATTTATACATCGGTGGTTCTGAACACGGAACAGGTCACTTATTGTACTCTCGTTTCTGGACAAAATTCTTATTTGATCAAGGATTTATCAATTTTGATGAACCATTTAAAAAGATGATCAACCAAGGGATGATTTTAGGGAGAAGTAGTTTTGTATACCGTATCAAAGACACAAATAAATTTATTACAAACTCTTTAAAATCGAATTACGAAACAATTCCATTACACGTTGATATTTCAATCGTTGATAATGATAAGTTAGATATTGAAGCATTTAAAAAATGGCGTTCTGATTATGCGAATGCAGAATTTATTTGTGAAGAAGATGGAACATACATTTGCGGACATGAGGTCGAAAAAATGTCGAAATCGAAATTCAACGTTCAAACGCCTGATGAATTAGTAGAAAAATTCGGCGCAGATACATTGAGAATGTACGAAATGTTCTTAGGTCCTTTGGAACAAAGTAAACCATGGGATACAAAAGGTATCAATGGCGTTCACAACTTCTTACGTAAGCTTTGTCGTTTGTTTGAAGGCGAATTAATTGCTGGTGAACCGACTAAAGAATCGTTAAAAACATTACACAGAACCATCAAGAAAATTGGGGATGATTTAGAGCGTTTTTCTTTCAATACAGGAGTTTCTAACTTCATGATTTGTGTGAATGAATTGACGGATCAAAAATGTAACAATAAAGCTATTTTACAAGAATTGGTAATTTTACTTTCTTCATATGCACCACATTTATGTGAAGAGTTATGGGTAAAATTAGGAAACGAAGCAGGAACATTGAGTTATGCTAAATTCCCAACATTTGATGAAAGTGTTTTAGTTGAAGCTAATTTCTCTTACCCTGTTTCATTTAATGGTAAAGTACGTTTCAAAGTGGAATTACCTTTAGCAATGACACCTCAAGAAGTAGAGAAAGAAGTAATGAGCAAAGAAGAAGCGAAAAAATACCTAGAAGGAAAAGATCCTAAAAAAGTGATCGTTGTTCCAGGTAGAATTGTGAATGTTGTTTTGTAGGATATAAATTACAGATTGGCAGATTGCAAATTAGCAGATTTAATAATTCTTTAAATACTAAAAAAGCGAATCAAAATTAATTGGTTCGCTTTTTTTATGATGAATGATTTTATATCCTATTTCGGAGAAAAAGTACCGCCTTTCACTTCCATTCCGTTAGCAAATGTTTTTTCAATCGTTACTTTTCCTTTTTCGTTATAAACTAGGAATTTTCCGTGTTTTAAACCTCCTTTGTAATTGATTTCTGAAGTAATTTTTCCTCTTCGATCATATTGTTTCATTGGTCCGTCTAATTCTCCTTCTTTATAGTTTGTGATGATTGCAGCCATTTTCCCACCAGGGTAATATGCAATCCATTCTCCATCTTTTTTACCGTTTTTGAAATCACCTTCTTCCGTTTTTCTAAAATCTTTTGCTGAATAAGAAGCTGAATGACCATGTTTTACACTTTCTTTAATTTCATATCCTTTAAAGAAACCATATTTCATTTTAGATTTTTCTTTGACTACTTTATAGGTCACTACATCTTTTGGACTACCATTTTCGAAGTAATCTACCCATTCTCCTGTTTTATAGTTGTCTTTATAAAAACCCGTTAATTTTGGATGACCAGAAGGATAAAATGATTTCCAAACACCATTCATTAATCCTTTTTTAAATGAAACTGAATTCTTTAAAACAGCATTGTCCCAATAATTTAACCATTCTCCTTCTTCTTTTCCATTTACGTATACTCCATCCATTAATAAGACTTCATTTTCGTACCATGTTCTCCAACGACCGTTTTTCTCATCGTTTGCAAAATCACCTTCTTTAAATTTCTTTCCGTTTTGATACCAATATGTCCAATGACCTGTTTTTTTATCGTCCGTATATTCAGCTGTATAAGAAACTTGATTTCCTGTTGGATACCAATACGTCCATTTACCGTTTTGTTTATCTTTCAAGAAAGAACCTTGCATATCTAAAGAACCAGTATTCGTGTACCAAGTCCACTCCCCTGTTTTTTGTCCTTCTAAATATTGTCCTTTTACTTGCAGACGCTTCTTGTCATAGAAGTATTGGTAATCACCGTCTAATAATCCATTTTTGTAATGTGTGATTTTTTCCGTTTCACCTGTGTAATAGGAATAGATCCATTCTCCATCCATTTTACCATTTTTGAAACTTCCAGTTAACAGTTTGTATCCGTAAATACTGTTTTCTTCAAAAGGACCATCTTTCAAGCCATCTTTAAAAGCATAATATTCTTTGAGTATTCCAGTGTTATGATACACAAACATCTCACCTGTTCCATTTGTAATCGTTTGTGTGTGAACAGAATCGTCAATCCAAAATGAGCGAACATAGTTTACACTATCAACTTCCTCTTCATATGATTTTTCTTTTCCATCGATGTAATAATATTTCCAAATACCGAATGGTCTATCGTCTTTAAAACTTCCTTCTTTGGCTAATTTTCCATTTTCATTCCATTCACGAGAGATGCTATCTTGCTTATCCATTTTGAAATAACCTTCTTGTTTTGGTTTTCCATTTGGATAATAAACCATCACTTTTCCATTCAATTTACCTCTATAATAATTTCGTTCTTCTTCTATTGAACCAAATTTGTCGAAGTAAATCCATTTTCCATGATTGTCTTCCGTTTCTCCTAATTGATCAACATAATATGAACCTGTAGATTGAATTTTAGTTTTATTAAAATCCCAATATTGAGATACTTTTTTAGAAAGGTTTTCTTTTTTAATTTCTTGAGCAAAAAAGAAAGAAGGTAGAAAAATTAGTAGAAATAAATTGTACTTAAACATATTTAAAAGTTTATTAAATAACTTAAATTTTGAAATTTGTTACATCATTTTTAGGATGCCTCTCACGATCAAGAAAGCTCCAAATCCAAGAAAAACTATTCCTATAAAATGATTTAATGCTATCAATCTTTTCTCAGTAACAAGTGGTCTCAATTTTTTAGCTCCTAAGATTTTTAAGAAATCAATTGAGAAATATGTAATTAGAATAATTAGAACAAATGGTAATTGTGATTCTTTTCCATGGATAGTTAAAATACTGAACCAATAGAAGATAACCATTGGATTAAAGAAATTTAAGATAAATCCTTTGAAAAATAATTTCCAATAATTTTGTTGAATGACATTTCCATCTTCATCTAAAACGACTTTTTTCTGTTTTTTAAAGTAGGATACAATTCCGTACGTCAAAAATAAGATTCCAGCAATTAATTTAGCTTTATCATTGTTTTCACCGGCTTCGGTGATTGAGGCAACTTTCGAAAAGAAAAAATAGACTAAAGCGATGTAAATTAAGTCACTAAGTAAAACTCCAGCGTCAAATGAGATGGCAGAACGAACACCTTTGCGGATACTAGTTTCTAATAGCACAAAGAAGACTGGACCAATCATTATGCTTAAAACAAGTCCAGTAATAATTCCTTCTATAACAAATTCAATCAATTTTTTTCAGATTGCGTATTCTACAAATATAGCATTTTCCTTTTTTTATGCAATGATTAAAAGCGCTGATCAAAGGATTTGCAAAAAAATAACAGGTTATTTGCTGAAATAATTCATTTTTAAAGGAAGTTCATTACATTTGCATTAATGAATGGAAAAATGGATTTTGTTACATTCAAAAACTAATTTATTTTAAAAATTATGAAGATTGCAGCAGCAAATAAAAAATTAGATGAAATCATTGCGAAAGTTTCAAAAGAAGGTGTTTTAGCAAGTGGTTTAATTGAAGATTTGAAAGAATTAAGAGAGTTTGCTCTAAAAGAACAAGATCCATTAGTGGTTAAAGTATTACGTTTAACTTATGAATTTTTAAGTGAGCGTGAAGCATTTGATGTAAAAGGTCAATTTGAAGAAGACGAAGAAGGAAATGAATATCCTTTGGAAATCGAAGATCAAGAAAACTTATTGTATTTGTTAGATCTTTTGAAAAAAGCAGATCACAAAATTAACCGTGAGGAAATTAAAGATTACAGATCAGCTTTAAAATTAGAGTTGTATTAATCAAAATAGGATTGAAAACAAAAGGGGGAAATTTGATTTCCCCCTTTTTTGTGTTCGATTGTTTAGAAATTATTTAATTCCTTTCAATTTCTTATTTACTTCTTCAACTTTCCCTTCTTGGGTTTTGATTTCAGTTTTCTTTTTCTCTTGGTCAGCTTTGTTTTGCTCGATTTTTTTCTCAGCATCTTCAATTTTTTTCTTGTAATCTTGGATGTCTTTCTCGTAACCGGCTTTATCTTTTTCTAATGATTCTTGTTCTTTTTGGAATCCTTTTAAAACCTTTTCTTGATCTTTCACTTCTTCAGCTACAAACTCTTTTGCTGAATTAATTCCAAATTCTTTTAATCTTGCAGCCATAGCTGTATATTGAGCTTTATGATCTGAGCTTGACATATAAGCACCTCCTAAATCAAATGCAAAAGCAACGACAACATTACCATCTTTTGCACTTACAATTTTAGCAAATCCATCAAACATTTTTTCGCCCATTTCTTTTGTTTGAGCTTGCATTGAAGAATATTCACCTTTTGAAGAATTGTATTTCCCTCCCCAATCTTTTACCTCATCTTTAATACGCTTTTCCATGAAATCTTGCGTCACATGAGGAATTGTTACAATAATAGAATTTTTACTTCCTGCATTAAATGTTGTATTTTTTTCATCTATCTCAACATTTTGAGTAAAGGAAATCAAGGAAAATAAGATTGTAGTAATTGATAATAAATACTTTTTCATTCGTAATAAATTTGACATTAATTAGTAATAAGCGTGTTTATAATTTTAAATATAGCTTTTTTTTTCAATTTCGAATACAAAGGCAAATTCTATTCCAATTTTAATTAATTTTAGACCATGCAATTCAAAGACATCATTGGACAA
>CANGHX010000163.1 GCA_947453715.1 Flavobacteriales bacterium
GTTAACATTCTTTTTAAAATAGAAGTATTCGAACAAGGTTCAAAGTATTCTTTTAAATGTGGTTGATTGATTCCTGTTAAAAAAGATTTGATTTCATTTTCATCAAAAACAGTTCCTTTTGAAAATGGATTAATGTAAAACAATACACCATGTTTATTTTCTTCCGCAATGTATTTTCGAACACCAAACTCATCTAAAAATGCCAACACAAAATGATTTGGTAGATTGACACCATAAATCGGAATATTCAAATTTTGAGCTATAATACTATAGATTATACTCAAACTTAAAGGATTTCCCTTTTTCGTTTCTAAAACAGTATTGATGTACGAATTGAGTGGCGAATGAAAATGTTTTGCATCTCCATGAAAATGATGCAAATCAAAAATAACTTTATTAAAAATATAAACCTTCTCTAAAGCTGTTTGTTTATTATTGATTTCTAACCAAATATCTTTTTGAATACGCTCAATTTCAGCATACACTTTCTCATCATGTAAACCTGGATATTGATATTTTGCAATTAGAATCGCTCCTTTTAGCAAATCCTTTTCTGAAGAATTTTTCCACTTCAATAATTCATTTTTGGAATCTTCAAATTGGATTTCATGGATTAAATTTTCGATTCTATTTTGAAAAAGCATTCCGAAATCTTTTACTTCCCATGAATTTTCAAGATATGGAATTGCATCTGGCCCGTATTTCAATAAGCGATCACGAACATGTAAGAAAATGTTCTCATCTGGATCATCGATCAGATTTATTAATGCAATTATTGATTCTACGTCTGCCATAAAACAAATGTATGAAGGTAAAAGCCTCGTTTAGAATATAATTTACAAACTTTTTCAATATGAATTGTTAATTAAGGATATGATTTTTCATAAACATACTTATCGTATCAAAAATAATTACTTGAATTCGGCTTGTTATTACTCATTGGAAATTCAATAAAACTCTGTAAAGTCAATGATTATCAATAGTGAAAACAAAAAAGTTTTCCTAACTTTGCGTCATGATTAATTTAGAGCAGTTAGGCGTTCATTTGCCACAAGGATATTTATTTCAAGGTATTAATGTACAGATCAATAAAGGTGATAAAATAGGTTTAGCCGGTAAAAATGGTGCTGGAAAATCGACTTTATTGAAATTGATTTCAGGAAAAGATAATCCGACTGAGGGAAAAGTTCACAAACCAAAAGATGTTGTCATTGGATATTTAACACAAGATATAAAAATCGACACTGATCTTTCTGTATTTGAATTTCTAAATCAATCCAATGAAACACTTACAACTTTAAAACATAGAATTGAAGAGATCAATCATGCTTTAACTGTTCGTACAGATTATGAATCTGAAGATTATTTAGGACTTCTAGATGAATTAAGCGATTTAAATCACGAATTCAATTTACATGAAGGATTTATGTGGGAAGAAAAAATATCTTCTGCATTAAGAGGTTTAGGTTTTTCTGATTATGATTTTACTCAAACTTTAAATTCATTTTCTGGAGGTTGGAAAATGCGTGCTGAATTAGCCCGTATCTTAGTAAATCAACCAGATGTAATATTATTAGATGAGCCGACCAATCATTTGGATATCATTTCGATTAGTTGGTTGGAAAATTACCTTCAACGTTTCGAAGGAGCTGTAATCGTTATTTCTCACGATAGATTATTTTTAGATAACGTCACAAAAAGAACGCTAGAGATTTCTCAAGGAAGACTTTTAGATTTCCCTTATGCTTACTCAAAATACAAGCTTGTAAGAGAGGAAGAACTTGAACGTTTGGGTGATGCTAAAAAGCAACAAGATAAAGATATCAAGCAAACAAAAGAGTTGATTGATAAATTTAGAGCAAAGAAAAACAAAGCTGCTTTTGCCCAATCATTAATTAAAAAATTAGAAAAAACAGAACGAATCGAAGTTGAAAACGATTCAGTTTCTGGAATGAAAATAGCTTTCCCATTAAGTGTTCAACCAGGAAAATGGGTCTTAGAAATGCACGATATGGGTAAATCGTATGGTGATCGTGTTTTGTTTCGAGATATTAATCTAACTGTTGGACGTGGTGAAAAAATTGCGTTGTTAGGTGCGAATGGTGTTGGTAAATCGACATTATTAAAACGTATCATGAGTAAAGTTGAAGGTGATGGTATTGTCAACTATGGTCACAATGTACAGATTACTTACTTCGCGCAAGATCAAGCAGAAGGACTAGATGTAAATAAAACAATTTATGAAACGGTTGATGATGTTGCAATTGGTGACATTCGAAAAGATTTAAGAAGTATTCTTGGTGCGTTCTTATTCACAGGTGAAGATGTCGACAAAAAAGTTGGCGTATTATCTGGTGGTGAGAGAGCTCGTTTGGCCTTATGTTTATTATTGTTAAGTCCTTCAAATTTCTTGATTTTCGATGAGCCTACAAATCACTTGGACATTAAGAGTAAAGAAGTATTAAAAAATGCACTTTTAAATTACGAAGGCACTTTTATTGTTGTTTCTCACGATAGAGAATTCTTAGAAGGCTTAACTAATCGTATTTGGGATATTGAAGATAAAACGTTGAAAATTCACCATTTTGATGTGCAAGAATTCTTACGTCGAAAAATGGAAATGCCTGAAGACGGAAAATTAACTTCCGTTTCAACTAAGCAAAAAGAAGAAGTCGTGGTTGCTCCTACTCCTGTGGAAGAACCAAAACCAACGTTATCTTTCGAAGAACAAAAAGAATTAAAACGTAAGAAAAATCAATTCAATACACAAGTCAAAAAAGCAGAAGAAAACATTTCTATTTATGAAAAAAAAATAAAGGAAATGGATGAAATCATTGCAAACTTAGACTATTCTGATGAAGCAAAATCAAACGCTATCTTAGCTGAATACGATGTCATCAAAAAGAAATTGGATGAAGAAATGTTGAATTGGGAAAATGCAACTGAAGAATTAATGATGTTAGAATAAACTATAATGTCCTTCTTGAACGATTTCCTTTTCTAGCTTTTTTAGAAGCTGATTGTTTCTTAGACTTTTTTTGTTTTTTCTCTCGCTTTTTAACAGCTTTCTTCTGTTTTTTCGCATTTCTTTTTACTGATTTACGAACTTCAGGACTTTGACTTGCCCAATACGCTTTAATTTTTTTCTTATTTTCTCTACGCGCTTTACGAGCATTACTCTTTTTTAATTTTTCTCGTTGAGCTACTGCTTCTTCAACTGTATCTGGGGTCTTATGAGCAGCAATCATGGCACATTCAGAAAAAGTAAAAACAATAAACAATAATAGAATATTGAATATCGTTTTAAACTTTATATTTTTGAATCGAATTTCGAACATGATTAATTTCTGTACGTAATTTAAACAATAATGTTATTCTTCATGAGAAAATTTTTAATGATCGTCGTTTTATTAATTGGTTCTTTCGGTTGTAAAAAGAAATCGAATCAAAATCCAGTTCCAAACGTCTCATTTGATATTACTATAAATGTAAATCTTCCTAGCTATTCTGCTCTTACAGGAGTTGGTGGTTGGGTTTACGTCAATAATGTCGGTGCTAGAGGTGTTATTGTATACAGAAGAGCTACACAAGAATTTGTTGCTTTCGACAGACAATCTCCTAAAGACCCAAACGGAACATGCGCTAAACCTCTTACACCTGAAGCATCAAACTTCTTAACACTTAAAGATTCATGTTCGGGAGCAACATTTTCACTTTATGATGGTTCTGCACAAAGTGGATCGGAATTCGGTTTAAGACAATACGCCATTACATGGGACGGAACAACTAATTTAAGAATCTATAATTAGAGAATAATCTGTCATTTGTTGTTAAAACCAAAACAACTTTTTACTTTTACACTTCAAAATAATTGACATGAACGAAATTACAGTAAACATAATTGACAGAGAAGGAGTAACACACGAGTTAATTGCACCTACAGACATGAACATGAATATCATGGAAGTTTGTAAATCATACGATTTACCTGTAAAAGGAGAATGTGGTGGAATGGCAATGTGCGCAACTTGTCAATGTTATTTAGAATCTGATACAGATCTTCCAGAACAAGGAGATGCTGAACTAGACATGTTAGACCAAGCTTTTTTCGTTAAACCTAATAGTCGTTTAGGATGTCAAATTCATATTACTGAAGAAATCGATGGAATAGTTTTGAGACTTGCTCCTGAAGAATAATAAAATAAGTTAGAATTAAATATGAAAACACTCTTAATTTTGAAATTAACGGTGTTTTCATGTTTAAAATGCATATGTCAACCCTAAATTAAAATTTATTAAATTATTAAATCGTTGTTTATAAACTTGTTCAGAAAGCGTTGCCTGTGATACATAATACCCATTATTTTTATCACTAAAAAGATTAAAACCATGAATATTCAATGTATACCTAAAGCCATAATTTAATAATATATTTTTTGTCAGTGCAGTTTTCATACTTAGAGCATAAAGGATCGTGTAGGTTTTAGTTGATAGTTGATTTTTATAATCAAATAATTTAGCACTTAAATCGGTAACTGGAATTTGGCTATTATAGTAATTCCCATTATAATCATAAGAACTTTGATCGTAATAAGAATTTGAAGCATAATTTCTTTCAATTAATTTTGAATAATTAACCCCAATTCCAAACTGATGACTTAAGCCTAGAGGTAATAATGAATTTTTTATTGAAAATTCAATTTTTGGCATAAACGAAAATGTTTGAATATCTAACTTTTCTAAAATAACATTTATGTCATAAATGTTATAACTAGTATAACCATTACTACTAAAAGTATCTTGGTAAGTCATTGATTTATTCAAATAAACATTTCCATAATCTATCCCTCCTTCAATACCAAAAGCTAAATTTCTTTTCAATAATACTGCAATATTTGCTCTAAATCCATAATTTAACTTATCAGATTTGATATTTAATTTTTTATCATACTTTGCATAATATTCATTATTTGTTCTTAAATTATAAATTAAAGGCGAATTCACCAATGCATCGAATGAAACATAAAATCTAGAATTAAAATAACCTTTACTTTCTTGTGAGTATCCGTTTAAAGTAAAATATAAACAAATAAATATTAATAATCTTTTTCTCATTATTTTTAGGTGTAATTAAGCTTTTTTCTTTGCTTTTAATTCATAAAATATATGTGACATATGCGCTCCTAAATGCAATTTTCTTGGAGTATCTTTAAAATAATAATTGGAACCTACATCAATACTTCCTTTTTCTATATCTAAAATTAAGACATTCATTTCAGTATCATGACCAAGAAATATTCCCAATGGAATATAAATAGGTAAAACGGGATAAACAAATAGGGACAAGAATACTAAACTGGGCGAAATTCTTGGTGAGTACTGGTGTTCTACCCATGTAAACAAAACTTTTGATGTACCATAATTTGTTTTAATTTCTTCTAAAAGTTCATAATCAACTGGGAAAATATTAAAATTATCTTCTCTCGACACTTGTTGCATAAAACTAAAAAGTGCACTTCTTTCATTAAAAATATCAGTTCCTTTTAATTCTAAATTATCCCTATCAATAGTATAAACTTTAATATCTGTATCTAAAGCCGAACTTTCGATTACCTGTGAGAAATCATGTTTTAATTTTTCAGATTTCACTAAATCTAATTTTCCATGCTTGTAACTAAAGACCATCGGTTCAACAACTATTAATTCGTCTACTCCAATATGAAGTTCTTCTTTTTGATCTTTTTTGCGTATTGCTCTTTGTTGTTTATATGACAAACTTTCAAAAGCTTCTCTTTCCTTTTCTTGTTTTAAAAACAATTCCTTATTGTTTCCAAATCTTTTTGTAAACAATGTATCATCTAACATATCAGGAATTCCAAATAAATAAAATTTGGTAGAATCAAAATTATCTGGATTTTCTATATTCTTTTTACTTTTAATTTTATCATACTTCGAGTCCGATTTTTTTGGAGTTATTGAATCAATTGAAGCAGGTGTTAATTTATTTTTTTTATCTAAGAATTCTATAGATGCTTCTTTAAATGTTTTTTTAGAATAATTTTCAATCTTAAAACTTGTTGTAGATGCTAGTTCTTTTAACAAGTAATTATAAATCGCATTAATTTGTTTGTCATTACCTTCAGCCTTTTTCAAATCATAGATTTGCCTTAACGCCAAAGTAAACAACCCATCTTTACTTATTTTTTTAATAAAAAAATGTAACGCAGCAATCTCACCTTCTAAATCAGCATTCTTGTCTACTGTTTGGTTAATATTTCCATTTTTCTTAAATTGTGCTAAACCTAACCAAGCTTGAGCCTTCATTCTTTTTAAATAAATAGATTTTGGATATTCCTTTTCTAAAATAAAAATTGAATATAATGCATCTGCATAGTTTGCATCTAAAATATCACTCCTTACACTTTCGAATCTACACAAGTTTCTAGTATATTCAAACCTTGATTTACCGAAAACGAAAATATTGGTACCCCAATTAGAGTAACCTTTCATTTCAGTCTCTATCTGCTCTTTTCTTTTTTTAATGTTAGGATGTGAGCTTTGGCTATCATCATAATCATCAACTGCTTTTATTTCATATTTTTTTGTAGGAAATAAATTTTCAGGAATAAAGATGTGATTATCGGTATAATAATTAGTGGGGAATTCTACTTCATCAAAAGGTAAATATGAGTACATTAATACATCGAACGAAGGTAAAAGTTCATCTTTCGAATATCCTGCTGCATTGTATATTTTTAAGCCTAAGCGATCAGCCTCAAATTCTTTCTCTTTTGAATAAACACTCAATCCACGAATACTCACATCCCTTCTACTTTTTGTTTGGTACTCAAAAGTTTCAACAACATGTTTTTCAGTATAGTGAGATATTTCATGTGCTAAAACAAAGGCTAACTGTGCTTCGTTAGTTAATTGTGAGATCAAACCAGTTGTTACAAATACAATTCCCTGATCTGTTGAAAAAGCATTCGATTCGTTAGATTTAAGAGTGTAAAATCTTAAATTCGACTTAAGTTCACTGTTGTTTTCTAGTAATTTATTCGCTATCATCTGTATATAGACAGAAATTTCATCCCCGTAAACAACCATTCCAGAATGCAATAAATCATCAATCCCGTAATGAATTCCTTGTAAAAAAACTTTCTCTTGTGACTTTGATAAATTACCTTTATCAGTTTTTAAATCTTCGGCTATTTTTTGATAGGTTAGTGACGAAAAATCTGCAGGTATTTTGCCTACTGAGTTTAATGTTTTAAAATTATTAAAATCTTGCTGAGATAATACCCCAAAAGAAATGAATAAAGGTAAAATATAGATTAGTTTTTTTAATATCATAAGGTAATTAAATTATATATAGGACAAAATATTACAAATCAGTAATTAAACAAACTGGAATTGGATTCATCTTATGTTGATTAATCGTATTCAATCTTCTGTATATTTTCAATACTTCAGTTTCTCTATCAATAAGCAAAGATTCATCTCCATTAAAATCCATTGCCCACTCTAACTCAGGATAACTTGCTCCAATAATGTCTTCGTCACTTTTCCCATCATCCCATAAACCATCAGTAGGTTTTGCTGTTACGATTGACTCAACAACATTATTGTATCTAGCTAATTCCCAAACTTGTGTTTTTGTTAAATCAGCTATCGGACTTAAA
>CANGHX010000164.1 GCA_947453715.1 Flavobacteriales bacterium
AAATTAAAAAACACGGTTATAGAGCCAAAAGTCTTTTTAAATATGGCTTAGATTATATTTCAAATATTTTATTAAACCCTCAAAATCAATCAAATGTTAATGTCTTTAATTTTTTGTCATGTAGTTAGTAAAATTATACTAGTTTTATCGTATTAATTTTAATCAAGAGAAAATGAATCATTTAATGAATATTTTTGATGAAAAATCAAAAATCAAAAATCAAAAATCAAAAATTATTAAAACTTAAAATCTTTCTTCCTGTATTGTATTTTGCGATGACTGGATTTAGTAGTTTTGCTCAAACTGACATCGGTTCACTACGTCTAAACGCTAGGCAAGGACAAGGTTTTATTGTTATGAATCAACCAAAATCGACTAAATATAATTGTTGGCATTATGTTTTTTCTGAAAGAACAGGAAATGTTTCTAAAACCAACCCGACAGGAGTAATTCAATTAAATGATATAACAGTTTGTGGAAAAGATTATTTTTCATTGCCTAACAGTTATCGCTATGATCGAAAAAGAGATATTATTATGACTGTTTATGGGGTTACAAAAACTTCAGAAATTAAAGTTTTAGATGGAATTAGAATAGGCAATTATTCAGGACCAGCAAAAGTAGAGCCTGGGCAAACGACCTTATTTAGATGTGGTGCGGTTTGTGATGGAAATTTTTATTTAGGGCAATCTTATGGTTTTGCATTAAATGTTTATGAAAATGCAAATACTTTGTCACCAAATGGAAATGGATCTGCATATTTAATTTTAGAAGAAACAGTAGTTGAGCAATTTAATGGGGATATACCTTTGCCTGGCTATGGTTATTATAATGTACAACAAGCAAATGCATGGGCGGCAGCAAGAAGTTCTTCTTCTCCTTCAATTGAACTTTATCGACAAGCTTATGATTATCCTATATCACCTATGTTAAATACTGATGACTTAAGTCCAGGTGTTGTTGTAAGAGATCCTTCTGGCACACCATTATTACCTGGTACTAATTATTATATGATCAAAAAAGATTTAGGAGTATTTAACAACGATTTATGGAGATTAGTTCCTGACTATAATTTATGGGGTACATATTGTAATAATGGCGTATCTACTTTAAATGCATTTATGAATGCTATAAATACTTATTATAGCCAACACCCTCCAACAGATGGGATTTCATATACTCCATTGTTATGTTATGGAGATGGATATTCATATTCGGATTTATCAGGTGAAACAGGAGGTGAAACAGGTCATGACATTGGTGAAATAGATTTTTGGGAGTATATAAATTATGTAATTGACAAAGAAAATGTTAAGGGAATATCATCTCATATTATTTCTGTTGAATTGCACTCTATTAATAACTTTTCGAAAACGCTGTGGAGTAGTAAGACAGGTTTGCCAATTTTAGGAGAAAAATTAACGGTTCCTGCTGGTTTATATTTTGTTGATATTGCTTTTAGTAATGGTAAATTTCGTCGTTTATTTATTGATTCAAAAGACACAAAAACATTCACTAGTCAAATAAAAGATTTAGTTGATGTGAAAGTATTTCCTGTACCTATAATTGGGGATAAATACACATTAGATCTACAATCAACTTTAGCAACAACTTTTATTTATGAATTATGGGATGGAAAAGGCATTAAAATTTTAACACGTAATTTAGAAGCTATTAATACTGGGGCAACATCAATTCAAATTCCAATTTCTTCAGATATTCCAATTCCTTCTGGAAATTTAATACATAAATTTATCTTTACAGATGGCTCTATAAAGACAATAAATACAATTAAATAAATAATTTAAAGTAATGTAATACTAATCAATATGATTAGTATTACATTAAAATCAAATTCTATGAAACTTTTTTCAACTTTCATTTTAGTAACATCATTTTTCACTATTTTTTCTCAATCAAATTGGCATATTATTGGTCAAACTTGCATTGGGGGGAATGGAAATGAAGTTGTATTTGGAACATTAAAGCTTTCAAATGGTTTAAATTTGATTTATGGAAAATCAAAATCAGGTATTTCGGGAGATAAAACGGAAGTAAATTTCGGAATGTCAGATTATTGGGTAGTTGCAATTGATGATTCAATGCATATTTTATGGCAAAAAACATTAGGTGGTAATAATGAAGAATTTTTATATAAAGTAATTGAATCATCAGAACATTATTTATATTTAATTGGTTATTCTAGCTCTGGATCAAGCGGTAATAAAACAGCGCAAAATTATGGAGGACAGGACGTATGGCTTGTAAAATTAGATTTAAATGGAAATATTATTTGGGATAAAAGTTTTGGAGGGCTATTAAACGATGAAGGATTTGATATAGCTGAATTAGAAAGTGGAAATCTTATTCTTTCAAATACATCAAATTCTGATATATCAGGTAATAAAAACTCTCTAAATAAAGGGGCAAACGATTTATGGTTTTTGAAAATCAATAAAAATGGAAATATTTTAGTTGACAAAAGTATCGGAGGAAATAATAATGATGGTGCAGGAAAAATAAGTATTTTAAATAATTCTGAACTAATAATAAATGGATATTCTAATTCTCCAATTTCAGGAGACAAAAGTCAGGAAAATTTCGGAGATTTTGATTACTGGATATTAAAGATTGATTCTTCAGGTATTTTGCTTAAAGATTTAACATTAGGCGGAAACGCTTTTGATTTTGATGTAAAAAGAGAGTCTATTCTATTTAATGATAATTATTATTTATTTGCAAGCTCAAGTTCTCCTATATCAGGTAATAAGACTGTATCTAATTATTTAAATTCAACTGATTGTTGGATTGTAAAATTAGATTTAAGTTTGAATATATTAAATCAAGTATCAATTGGCTCAGATAGTAGTGAAATGCCAACTTCTGTTATTTACATAGATAATAAATTTATTGTTGGATCTGTATCTTATTCAAATGTAAATCAATTTAAAACGGAAAATAACAAAGGAAAAGGAGATAATTGGTTTTTTAGTTTGGATGAAAATTTTAACTTTATCAGCGATAAATCATTTGGCTCATCAAATGATGAAAATTACACTTTTATTGAAAGTCTTTCAAATGGTGAATTATTAATAGCAACTTATTCAAATGGAACCGCAAATAATGACAAAACTTGTTTAGGTCATAATACATCAAATCTAAGCAATTCACCAACCGACTTTTGGATATATAAGTTATCCACAGATGCTGGTATTTCAAATATCAAAAATGAAAATTTTGTTATTTTACCTAATCCAACCAAAGATTTATTATATGTTAAAACAGAAAATTATGTTTCTTCAATTTCTATTTTAAATATAGATGGGAAAATAATAAGTGAAAAAAATGTAGAAAATTTCGACTATTCAGTAAATACAACGGGATTGTTAATAGGGATTTACCTTTGTAAAATAGTTGATATAAATGGAAAAGTATACATTCAAAAATTTGTTAAAGAATAATTATTTAACTCATAAATTCAAATTATCATGAAAAAACTAATTCCTTTATTTTTTATTTTGAGCAATTTATCTTTTTCTCAATATTTAAAAGAGAAAGAGATACTAGGTGAATTACCAAAAGATAATATTTATATACTTGATTCAGTAAAAACTAGACCAGAACATTTTCCAACTACAGGTACAAGTTTTATGCAAATTAGCGATGATTATGCAATTTTTGTGATGAATTATAGAGGCACGAATTATTCCGTATCTGGAAAAATAAACAATCCTCTAGTCAAAGTGTATGATGGAGATACTGTTGATGTTTTTACAATGATTACAGATACAAGATATAATAATTCAGCGGGTGAACGATATTTTTTTGGGATTTCAAAAAATTTCAAAAAAAACGGGAATTTATACATTTTGAATCAACCCAAAAGTCCTGAATATTATATTAATGCTCATTATGCCACAAATGAAGAGATAGATAAATTATTGGCTAATTAATTTTTGAATTCTTTTTTTCAATTTCATTATCCCTAAATGCTGACGGAACTAAATCAGGAATAATCTTCAATACCAACGGTAATAAAATAGCTCCTCCAGGCAGTAAAAATATGGCTAATGAAGGCATAGATTTTACGATGTCTAAAAATTGAGTTTTTACAATTTCTTTTTCATCTTTGGTTAAATCTTCTGTTGCAGATTTTTTTATTAAAAAAACTAAATCTTTACTTTGTTTCAATTCAATGGCTAATTTATCTTTGTTTCTTCCAAGAATTTTCAGCCAATGTTTTGAAACACTGTTGTACATTTTTTCATAAGAAGAAGAAGATTGTAAAAAGGAAACCTTATCATTATTTTGCAACACAAACTTTTCAATCAATAATACCGATTCGTTAAATGATTGAGTAGGGATTTTTAAATATTCACAAAGAGTTTGTAGGTATTGTTCTTCCTCAATATGAGTTTGATTTTTTGAATAAATAGTTAAAATTGAAAGATCTAAAATAAATTGTTTGAACATCCAATTAGAGAATACAACTTGCGTAAAATCTTCAAATCTAGCTCCTTTTTTAAATTTATTTTGAACAAATTCTTTATCTCCTTCATGCAAATTTGCAGAAGCTAAAAAGATTTTGAACATTGATTTCTCCGTTTCTTGAATTGCACCATCTGAGCTTGCTGCAAGTGTAATTGCTATTAAAGCATTTGTAGCTAGTTCATTATAGTTTGAAAAAGTTTGTTGATTTTTACTTTTTAAATAATCATGGTAAAGAATAACGTCTAGGTAAACGAAAACATTACTCAATGAATTTATCCAAATTCGATTGTCCAACAATTTGACTTTAATATCTACTCTTTTGGATAAAATATCTTCTAATTTCTCATCATTTTCTTCTTTGATGAAAAATGTAAATATTTTTTTGATGGAGTATGAATTATGTCGACCATAAAAATCCAACATGGAAGCTATAAAACCTTCTTTACTAATCTTAGATTTTTTCTCGAAGTTAAGATATACAAAGTAATGAGATTCAAATAGTAATAGTTTTAATTTTTCTTCAGAAGTCCAACTGGTATCGTCTAAATTTTTACAAAATAATAATTCTGAAGCATAGCCAAAATTAAGACCAGTTTGACCTAGATATAGATGCACAAAATGTTCTTCATTCAATCCTTTTGGACGAACAAATGAAGTGTCAATTTCATTTTTTTCTACTAAATAGAAGAATTTATTAATCCACCCTTTTGAACCTGGTTGCAACATCATTAAAGAATTAAGCTACACAAATTTACAAATAAGATCGATTGAAATAAATGATTAATTAAATAATCTATTTTATAATTTACTTAATGAAGATTTTAATGTAAATGAATACATTAAGAAATTATTAGTTACCTGTGTAACACCGAAATAAGCAGAAGCTTGAAAACCAAGTGCAACTCCATCGGCAATGAAGTAATTTAAACCTAATCCTAAATTTGGTTGTAATAAAACGTTTCTATAAATTGTTGTGATTCCGAACCCCCCATTAATATAAGTGTCAAATCTTCCAGTATCAAAAAAAGCATTTGGATGCAATACGCCTTTAATCATTGAACAGCTTACAAATTGTGGTACTTTAAGTATTTCTGCATTAATTGTTTTCCCTTTATCAAAATTATTTAATGACTCAGAAAACTCAAAACTTACTAATTCATTTAGTTTATAACCCACTAAAAAGACGCTTGGACAATTTAATGAATTCCAACTTTTGCGAGAATTCAATAAATCCTTTTTCACGTTACCATCGTTGTCGATAATATTCATTCCTACACCAATAGTCCAGTTTTCATATTTTTGAGCGATACTTATACTATTTTTCACTGATATAAAAGCAATGAACAAGAAAATGTACTTTAAATTTTTCATCTCAATCCGTTATTAATTTCAGTTTTATTGAATTTTTTCAAAGGAAACTATTTGCTATTACGCATGTTTAATTTTTAGGTTTCATTTTCACTTCTTTTGAATAATGAAAAGTTGGTATGGATACCAAATATTCGACTTTAAAACCTTTTGACTAAAAGCTTTTGTCATTCAGTGTAAAATCACGATATTTGCAATAAAAATCTTAAGAATATGTCAAAAGTTGTCACGCTGAATGAATTCATAATGAAACGTGAGCACGATTTCGATGGTGCTACAGGTGAATTAACTCGTCTTTTAAATGATATCTCTGTTGCCTCAAAAATTGTAGCACGTGATGTTAGAAGAGCTGGATTGGTTGATGCCATTCAAGGAGCTCAAGGAGAAGTGAATGTTCAGGGTGAAGATCAACAAAAATTAGACGTAGTTGCTGATAATCAGTTCATCAAAATGTTTGAGGCTGGAGGTGAAGTTTGTGGGATTGCATCTGAAGAAAATGATGATTTTGTTGCATTTACAAGTGAATCATCTAAACATGGTAAGTATGTGGTTCTTTTCGACCCGCTTGATGGTTCATCAAATATTGATGTAAATGTTTCAATCGGAACTATTTTTTCAATCTATAAAAGAGTAAGTAAAAGAGATGAGTTGGCTACGCAAGATGATATGCTTCAAAAAGGGGATATTCAAGTTGCTGCAGGTTATGTGCTATATGGTTCTTCTACAATGTTAGTTTATTCAACTGGTTGTGGAGTGAATGGTTTCACATTAGATCCTTCAATTGGTGAATATTGTTTATCGCATCCAAATATGAAAATGCCAGAAATTGGTCGTCAATATGCTATGAATGAAGGCAATATTAAAGTTGCAGAAAAAGGAATTCAAGATTATATTTCATATTGTCAAGAAACTGATGCTTCAACTAATCGTCCTTATTCAGGAAGATACATTGGTTCATTGGTTGCAGATTTCCATAGAAGTTTAATCAAAGGAGGAATCTACATTTACCCAGATACTCCAGCTCATCCAGAAGGAAGATTACGTTTAATTTATGAATGTAATCCTTTGGCATTCATCGCTGAACAAGCAGGTGGATTGGCAACAACAGGAAGAAAAAGAATCTTAGACATCAAACCGGAAAAATTACATCAACGTGTACCTTTCATTATCGGTTCTAAATTGATGGTAGAAAGAGTTGTGAGCTTAATTGAGGCTGCAAGTGTAGTAGAAAAATAAAATGGACTTAAAAGAACTCAAACAAAAATACGCTTCATACGATCATATCGAATCTTCTGCGAATGAATTGCAGATTGTAGGTTCACGTGTACATTGGAAAGGATTAGTGGGTTCTTCAAAAGCGATTTGTTCTGCTGCTTTAGCCGAACAAGTTCCTGGCCATCATTTATTTATATTAAACGATAAGGAAGAAGCTGCCTATTTCTTGAACGATTTAGAAAGTTTCTATCCAAATGAAAATCGAGTTTTGTTTTACCCTGCTTCGTATCGAGTTCCATATCAATTGGAAGAAACAGATAATGCGAATGTGGTTGCTCGTGCAGAAGTATTAGAAAAAATCAGTTCAGGTAAAAACGGTTGGATCGTAACTTATCCCGAAGCGTTATTTGAGCGTGTACCTACAAAAAAAAATCTGCAAGAAAACACCTTATTAGTTCAAGTTGGAAAATCGTATTCGATAGACTTCATGAACGAATTATTGTTGGAATACCATTTCGAACGTGTTGATTTTGTTTACGAACCGGGACAATTTTCAATTCGTGGTGGTATCGTC
>CANGHX010000165.1 GCA_947453715.1 Flavobacteriales bacterium
ATCCATATTATTCTCGTACAGATACAACTAAATTAATGTTGTCAGATGAAATTTGGAAAAAAGTACTTTCAGAAGATCTTTATGAGGTTTCTAGACATAAAGATACTGAGCGACCTTTTACTGGTAAATATTGGGATTCTGAAACGAAGGGAACTTATTATTGTGCTGCGTGCGGATTTGAATTATTTAAATCGGATGCAAAATTTTCAAGTTCATGTGGTTGGCCTAGCTTTTATGAACAGAAAAGTCCAAAAAGTGTAGTTTTTAAGCAAGACAACACCTATAATATGAAACGAATTGAAGCATTATGTGGCAGATGTAATGGTCATTTAGGTCATTTGTTTGATGATGGTCCTGAGCCAACTGGAAAACGTTATTGTATGAATTCAATTGCGCTCGATTTTGAACCTGATAGTAATTTAAGTTCTCTCAATGTGGAAGAATTAGATACAATCGTACTTGGAGGAGGTTGTTATTGGTGCGTTGAAGCTGTATATGAAGAATTGAAAGGTGTTGTTTCAGTTGAATCTGGCTATTCAGGAGGTTGGATAGCTAATCCTACTTATAAGCAAGTTTGCAGCGGAACAACGAATCATGCCGAAGTTGTAAGAATTATTTATCAAAAAGACGTGATTAACTTTGAAGATATACTTAAAGTCTTTTTTACAGTTCATGATCCAACTACATTAAATAGACAAGGAGCAGATGTAGGGACTCAATATCGATCTATTGTTTTTTATTCGAACAATAATCAAAAAACAAGTGCGATTGAAATAATAGACCAATTAAACAAAGACAAAGTTTATGAAAATTCAATTGTAACAAAAGTTGAACCACTTAAAGTATTCTATATTGCTGAAAATTATCATCAAGATTATTATAAAAATAATTCAGAGGAAGGTTATTGTAAAATGGTCATTCAACCTAAGCTTGAGAAATTTGAGAAAGTATTTAAAGATAGATTGAAATAGTTTTATTGGTTTTAGATATTAATTAAAAATGTCATTCATAAAAAAAGCCCTCGATAAATCGAAGGCTTAAATTTCATAAATTTAAAGTATCGTGAAAGCTTACGCTTGTTTAACGTTTACTGCATTTAATCCTTTTTTTCCGTCTTGAAGTTCGAAAGTAACTTCGTCATTTTCTCTGATTTCGTCAATTAGACCTGAAATGTGTACGAAGTACTCTTGGTTAGACGCTTCGTCTTTAATAAATCCAAATCCTTTTGAATCGTTGAAAAATTTTACAATTCCTTTGTTCATATTATAATTAATTTGATACAAATGTACACATAATATTCCTTGAAATCTAATTAGTTAGACTTTCTAATGCTTTTTATGTTCATAAACTGTGATAAATTTTATGTGAAAGTATCAATTATTGTATTAAACACTTTGATTGACACACTTCTAACTTTCAAAATTTATTTTCATTTATTTTCGTTTTTCATTTGTCTAAATGTCAAATTTATTCGAATATTCTTATTTTTTTTGGTTTTTGGAAGTGAATGAAGCCAATATTTTTGAGTTTCACCTTTCATTTCCAGAAGTGAACCATTTTCTAATTCAAATGAAATTGTTTGTTTTGTTTTTTTATGTTTAAAACTGAACTTTCGATTAGCTCCAAAACTTAAAGAAGCAATACTAGAATTTTCTATGATTTCTTTTTCATCATCTGAATGCCATCCCATCCCATCATTTCCATCGTAATATAAGTTGAGCAGACATGCATTGTATTTTACATTTGTTTTATTTTCTATTTCCTGTTTTAAACATAAAAGAAAATTATTCCATTCATTACCTATTTTTTGACTTTTAGAATAAGTATAGGTTATATGATCATCAGCATAAAAAGCAAATTTTCTGTTCAATATGATTTCTTTGCCGAAAAGAAAAACAATTTCATTTTTCCAATCGATTGTATCTATTAGTTTTTCTAGATATGTTGTACATTCTTTAATATTATAAAAAGATGGATAATAGTAAACTCTTCCATCTTTTGGTAAAATATTTACATTCTCTTCTTTGGGAAATAATTCCATTTTAATTAATTACAAATTTTTGTCTTTTTACTAAGCCTTTTTCAGAACAACTTGTATTAAGAATATATATTCCTGTTTTAAATTCAGATGTTGCTATTGATTTTTCAGAAATAAATTCTCCAGAAGAAATTGTTTTACCATTCATGTCTATAATTTCATAATAATTTTTTAGGTTATTATTCGATTTTAGAGTCATTTTATCATTTACTGGATTTGGAAATATTTCAATATTGTTTTCAAGAGTTAGTTCTATGTTTCCAGCAATCGTCATGGTTTTATGTTTATTAAAAAACTTCCATATTTCGATTGTGTAATTGATATCATTCCCATATGTTAACCATACATGATTTGCACCAATAACTTTGAATAATTCAACTTCAGTTCCTTGTTCTCCATTTGGATAAATGAAATGATCGATTGTATAACCATCAGCTGCAATATCTGGAAAAGTTGTTTGTATCGGTGATAAGGAACAATTGTCTCTGTTTATCCATATGCTTACTAAAGAATCTACATCTATCCCTAAACTATTATTAGAATAGGGTACTGTTCCATCTGATGTTCCATGAAAATGAGCTACCGGTAAAACTTTTGATGAATTGCAAGTTGTGATATTCTGTCCAATTGTTCCGGCAACTGAAGCAACTGCTGTAAATCTATTTGCTAATTCACATGCTAATCTTTGTGTCATAAATCCACCCATTGAAAAGCCACAACAGTATACGCGTTCTTGATTTATAGCATAATTAGATTGAACAGTATCTAATAGCGCATTTAAAAAGCCTACATCGTTTGTACCTGAATTTGGAAAATAACCCATATATCCTGCTCCAGAATTCCAAGTTGTACCAGCATTTGGATCACTTAATGCTTGAGGAACTATAACTATAACATTTGCGGTATCTGCTACATTATTCATTCCAATTGTGCTAAAATTTGTCATGTTATCACCCATTCCATGAAGTGTCATTACCAAAGATGCTGGATTTGAAACATTGTAATTTGAAGGAACATATATTCTATATTGTCTGTTAATTCCGTCAAATGAAAAGTTTTTATTCGTCCATTGAGAATAAGAAAGATTTGCTGAACAAATTGAAATAATTAGAAAAGTGAAAAATTTTATCATAGTAATCGTTTTTAGTTTCTTAAATGTATGAAAAAATTCCTTTTTATCATTTCAAAATTTTAGTGAATGGATAAAATGTTAATTTGAATGGTTTAATATTTGCTTCAAATTTTTTTCTAAAAAAATGTTAAAAGAAAAATATTCTATAAAGTAGTGTTAATCAACAATGAAACAAAAAATGTTAATAAGTTCTTATTTAGAATCATTTTAAATTAACAAAAAAGCAAATAAAATTGTCATAAAACTGTCATGAAATGCATCGATTCTTATAAATTTGTTGACGTCAAAAAGTGTTTTTTTGACAGTGGATTAATAGTTTTTTAAATGAAAATATCTAGTAGTCAGATGTTTAGAAACTTTAGCAAGTGGTGTTTAGGAACGGTTTCAGTGATGTTTATCGCTGGATCTTTTCATGCAAATGCTCAAGGTGATGCACTTTTCAAAGCGAAATGTGCAAGTTGCCACCAGCCTCACAAAGATGGAACTGGACCAAAGTTATTTCAGGTTCGTACGAAATGGGCTGATGGTGGTGCAAAAGACGGTTCAATTTACCAATGGGTAAATAACTGGCAAGCTGCAGCGGCTTCTGATCCGTATGCAAAATCAGTAACAGCATATTCTGGTGCAGCAATGCAACAGTTTCCAGAATTGAAAAAAGAAGATGTTGATGCAATTCTTGACTGGGTAGATGCTCAGCCAGATCCAGCAGCAGCTCCAGCAGATGGTGGAGCAGCAGATGGAGCGGCGGCGGCTACAACTGAAGAAGTTGAAGAATCTTCAAATGGATGGGTTTGGATTATCTTAGGAGTTATTTTTGCTGTTGTGATAGGTGCTATTAGTGGCGTAAGACGTCAATTAAAAAGTGCTGTTGCAGATTCAAACGGTGAAGGAAACCAAGATGCAACTTATTCTGAAGAGTTAAAAACATGGGCTTGGAAAAACCGTAAATATGTTGGTTTAGGTGCATTAGTAGTTGTTATTGCTACAATTGTATCTTTATTCTTAGGTTTATACAGTATTGGTGTTGTTGAGGAGTACCATCCTTCACAACCAATTGCATTCCCTCACTCTGTTCACACGGGTACTAACGGAATCGATTGTAAATATTGTCATAATTCTGTGACTAAATCAAAATCTGCTGGTTTACCTACTGTGAATGTTTGTATGAACTGTCATAAACAAGTTCAAGGTAGAACTCCTGCTCAACAAGAACAAATTGCTAAAATTTACGACCACGCAGGTTACTTACCTGAAGGTGCTGGTAAATATACGGGTAAGACTTCTCCAATTATTTGGAATAAAGTTCACGTTTTACCAGATCACGTTTACTTCAATCACTCTCAACACGTAGTAGTTGGTGGATTAGATTGTAAACAATGTCACGGTGATATGACGAAACAAGTTGAAACTGTTAAAGTTCAACCAGTTTCTGAATTAAATAAAATTGAAGGTAACGTTGTTCTTACAAGACCTACATTAACAATGGGATGGTGTATTGAATGTCACGCTGCGAAAGAAATTTCAACAGGTGCATTAGATACTAAAAATGATGGATATTACAATGAAATCCACAAACGCCTATTGAACAATGACAAATCTTTATATGGTAAATACCTAGAAGATGGTAAAGTTACTGTTAAAGAATTAGGTGGTTGGGAGTGCGCTAAATGTCACTATTAATAAACGAATTGAAGAAGTCGAAATAAGCGATATGGGAACGACAAGAAAATATTGGAAAGGAATTGATGAGTTGAATGAAACTCAGTCTTTCCTTCAAAATAGAGATCAAGAATTTCCTCAGCAAATGTCTGTGGAGGAGTTTCTAGGCGATGAGAAGTTAAATGAAACTTCAACTGCTCGTCGTGATTTCCTTAAATTTTTAGGTTTCAGTGTAGCTGCTGCAACAGTAGCTGCTTGTGAAGCTCCGGTAACAAAGGCAATACCTTATGTGGTAAAACCAGAAAATGTTACTCCGGGTATGCCAACTTGGTATGCATCTACGTATTATGATGGTAATTCTTATGCTAGTATCTTAGTTAAAACTAGAGAAGGTAGACCAATTTACATTAAAGGAAACAAAGATTTTGGTTTCACTAATGGTGGAACTAATCCTCAAATTGTTGCTTCTGTATTAGGTTTATACGAAGGTTCAAGATTACAAAGCCCAACTCAAAACGGAGCTTCTAAATCTTGGAATACTATTGATGAGTCAATCGTTAAAGAATTGGCTGCTATCAAAGCAAAAAATGGAAAAGTTGTTTTAGTATCGAATACAATCATTAGTCCAACAACAAATGAAGTTGTAAGATTATTGGGAGCTTCTTTAGGGAATACTGAAGTTGGTGGTCCATTTGAGCATATTCAATACGATGCTATTTCTTATGCAGGAATTCGTCAAGCAAATTTAGCTTCTTTCGGATCAGCGATTATACCTGATTATGATTTTTCTAAAGCTAAAACAATTGTAAGTGTTGGTGCAGATTTCTTAAGTACTTGGTTATTATCTACTGAATATGCATCTCAATATGGTGCAACGAGAAATCCAGATACTGAATGGATGTCAAGATTATTCCAATTTGAATCAGTTATGTCTGTTACAGGATCTAATGCTGATTATAGAGGAATGATTAAACATTCTGAACAAGCAAATGTATTAGCTTATATCTTAAAAGGATTTGGAGTTTCTATAGGAGTTTCTGCAGAATTAAAAGCAGATGTTAAGAAAATTGCTGACGAAGCAATTAAATCATTAAAAGAATCTAAAAATGAATCATTAGTAGTTTCAGGTTCTAACAACAAAGCAGTTCAAATTTTAGTTAATAAATTGAACAGTGTTTTAGGAGCTTACACTACAACAATTAATATTAATAACCCAGTTAACTTATTCAAATCAGAAGATGATAAAATGAATAAGTTAGTTGCTGATGTTATTGCTGGAAAAGGTCCTCAAGCATTATTGTTTTTAGGAACAAATCCAGTTTATACATTACCAAATGGTAAAGAATTTGGAGAAGCAATTTCTAAAATTAATTTAACAGTTTCTTTTGCATCTCATGCTGATGAAACTGCTACTTTATGTAAAGTAGTTGCTCCAGATCACCATGCATTAGAGTCTTGGAATGATTTCAATCCGAAATTAGCTCATTATGCTATTGCTCAACCTACAATTCGTCCTTTATTTGATACTGCGTCAGCTACTGAATCTTTATTAGTTTGGGCTGGTTTAGCGAAAAGAGGTGGTAAGGATTCTAAAGTTGTTTACAACGAGATTCAAAAACTATGGGAGAAATATGGTTTTCCATTACAATCAAAATATTCAAATTTCCATACATATTGGAACATGGCAATACACAACAGTTGTGTAGAAATGTCAATTCCAGCAGCTACTGCACCTGTATTTAACGAGGCATCTTTAGCTGGTTTAGGAAATCAAATTACAAAAGCGAATGGTTTAGAAGTTGTTCTTTATCAAAAAGCTGCAATCGGAACTGGTGTTCAAGCAAACAATCCTTGGTTGCAAGAGATGCCGGATCCAATCTCTAAAGTTACTTGGGATAACTACATTACAATGAATCCTTCAGAAATGACCGGATATGCTACAACTTTCGATCAAGAAAATGGATTGAACTTAGCTACTGTAACTGTAGGTTCTAAAAAAGTTACTTTACCTGTATACCCATCACCTGGACAAGCTCTTGGAACTGTTGGTATAGCTTTAGGATATGGAAGAGGTGCAAACGGTGAAAACATCGGTAAAGCTGCTTTCCAAACTAAAGAATATGGTGGTCATGTTACTGAAAATGGGAAAAACGTTGCAATTGGTGCAAATGCATTCCAATTTTTGAATAATTCTAATGGTACTTATGCTTATTCAGCATCTGGAACTTTAGCAAAAGAAGCAGGAACTTATTTAATTGCTGCTACTCAAATTCACCATACTGTAATGGCACGTCATTCAATTGTACGTGAAACTACTTTAGATATTTATAACTCAAAAGATAGATCTAGATTCAATCCTAAACATACTTTATCTGTAATGGATAAAGATGGTAAACATGTTAAGATGGATATCAAAGATGCCGATTTATGGGATGCTCATCCAGTAGAACATATCGGTCATAGATGGGGAATGACTATTGACTTATCTTCTTGTATCGGTTGTGGTACTTGTATGATTGCTTGTCAATCTGAAAACAACGTTCCAGTTGTCGGTAAAGATGAAGTAAGAAGAGGTCGTGAAATGCACTGGATTAGAATCGATAGATATTATGCATCTGACGAGGAAGCTACTCCAGGAACACGTAAATCAGAAGAAGATTTTAATTTCGGTAAAGCTGAAATTCCAGCTGAAAATCCAAAGGTAATTCACATGCCTATGATGTGTCACCACTGTAACCATGCTCCTTGTGAGACTGTTTGTCCAGTGGCTGC
>CANGHX010000166.1 GCA_947453715.1 Flavobacteriales bacterium
TAAACCCTTAAGAATCCATCAAATTTTATAACCTCACCTTTAGCTTGGAAAGTTTCCTCTAAGGTTGGAGCTCCAATTTTCACGACTGTTCTTTCCAATTGAGCATGACTCATTTGAGAAGCAATAGATCTTTTCCAAATTAATTCATATAAACGAATTTCTTCTGGTTCACCATCAATTGTATGCTTTGAAAAGTCAGTTGGACGAATCGCCTCGTGCGCCTCTTGAGCGTTTGCGTTTTTAGTTTTATATTTTGTTGGCTTAGAATATTCTTTACCGTAAGCTGATTCAATTTCTTTTTGAGCTCCATCGATTGCTGTATCTGAAAGATTTACAGAATCTGTTCTCATATATGTTATTTTCCCCGCTTCATATAAACGTTGTGCCACAGACATCGTTCTAGAAACTGAAAAACCTAATTTCAAACTTGCTTCTTGTTGAAGAGTTGAAGTTGTAAATGGATAAGCTGGGATTTTAGTTGCTGGTTTTTGAGTAACATCAACAACTTCAAACGACGCTTTTTTGCATTTTTCTAATAATGTTTTTACATCCTCGATATTCGCCAATTGAGGCGCATATTCTGCTTTTATTTTTTCTTTACTTTTAATAAAGACAGCATTTAATTTGAAAAAAGTTTCAGAAGCAAACTTCATGATTTCTTTTTCTCTTTCAACAATTAAACGAACAGCAACTGATTGAACTCTACCTGCAGATAAACTTGGACGAACTTTTTTCCATAAAACTGGAGACAATTCGAAACCTACTAAACGATCTAAAACTCTTCTTGCTTGTTGTGCATTTACAAGTTCCTGATTAATGTTTCTTGGGTTTTCAATCGCTTTTGTTATTGCATTTTTTGTGATCTCATTAAAAGTGATTCGCTTCGTTTCCTTTTTACTCAAATTCAACGTCTCATATAAATGCCATGAGATAGCTTCTCCCTCGCGGTCCTCATCGGTAGCTAGCCATACAACTTCCGCTTCTTTTGCTAATTTCTTCAATTCCGCAACGACTTGTTTTTTGTCTGGCGAAACTTCATAATTGGGATGAAAATCATTTTCAATATCAATCGCTAATCCTTTCTTAACTAGATCACGCACATGGCCATAACTTGATTTCACAACGAAATCTTTACCTAAATAACCTTCGATTGTTTTTGCTTTTGCAGGTGACTCTACTATTACTAAATTCTTAGCCATATACTTCTATTGAATTTGATCGATAACACAAAAATGTGGTACAAATTAAATGTAATTTATTTCTAATTGCAATAATAAAATTTTTAACTGCTAAAATAATCAGTTTTAAATTATTGATTTTCAATTTACTACGTCTTTCATTTTTATTTTTACCCAAAAATTATGTAAATAAGAAAACTAGCCTTTCAAATTTTAACGTTTTTAAACATTAATTCTTACTGACATTTTGACATAGTAATCAATTTTAATTACTTTTGTTATCCAATTAAAAATTGCAATGAGTACGATTGATTTAGGACAAAATAAAGTGATTGACGAAAGTAGACAAGGTGAAGCAATCATTATTGAAAGCGGAAATAATACTGGATCAAAAAAACTATATGTTGAAAGTTATGGTTGCGCTATGAACTTTTCAGACAGTGAAGTTGTAGCTTCGATTTTAACGAAAGACGGATATACTACGACAAGAAATGTTGAAGAGGCTGATTTAATCTTAATAAATACGTGTTCAATTAGAGATAACGCTGAAGTTAGAGTTCGTAAACGTTTAACTGATTTTAGAAAACATAAAAAAACAAATCCAAAATTAGTGGTTGGAATCCTTGGTTGTATGGCTGAGCGATTAAAAAAATCATTATTAGAAGATGAAAAATTAGTAGATATTGTTGCAGGTCCAGATACTTACAGAGATTTACCAAATTTAATTTCTGAAGTTGAAAGCGGTCAAAAAGCTGTAAACGTCTTACTTTCAAGAGAAGAAACATACGCTGACATCTCACCTGTTCGTTTAGATCAAGGTGGAGTTACAAGTTTCGTTAGTATCATGAGAGGCTGTGATAATATGTGTTCGTTCTGTGTTGTTCCTTTTACAAGAGGAAGAGAGCGTTCAAGAGAACCTCAGACAATTTTAAGAGAATGTCATGAATTATTTGATGCTGGATACAGAGAAGTAACTTTATTAGGTCAAAATGTAGATAGTTACCGATGGAATACTACTTCTAAAGGCGAAATAAAGGATGAAACAATTCCTTCAACAAATTTTGCTGAATTGTTAGAAATGGTTGCGAAGGTATCTCCAGATTTAAGAGTTCGTTTTTCAACTTCACATCCAAAAGATATGCATGATGAAGTGTTGCATACTATGGCTAAATACGAAAATATCTGCCCATCTATACATTTACCAGTTCAATCAGGAAATACTGATGTATTAACTCGCATGAATCGTGGATATTCTAGAGAATGGTATTTGGATCGTGTTAAAGCAATTAAAACGATTCTTCCAGATTGTACAATTTCAACGGATTTTATTGTTGGATTCTGTGATGAAACCGAAGAAGAACATAAAGATACTTTATCCTTAATTGATGAAGTTCAATTTTCATTTGCATTCATGTACACCTACTCAGAAAGACCTAAAACGTTAGCTGAACGAAAATATACAGACAGTGTTCCAGAAGAAGTTAAATCGAAAAGATTAACTGAAATCATTGAAAAACAAAGAAATTATTCTCACGAAATCAATAAAAAACAAATTGGTAAAACTGTAAAAGTTTTGGTGGAAAATGTTTCTAAAAAATCAGAAGAACACATGTCGGGTCGAGATGGTCGAAATACTGTTGTTGTTTTCCCTAAAGGAAATTTAACAAAAGGCCAATATGTTCTAGTAAAAGTAGAAGATTGTACTTCTGCAACTTTATTAGGAACTGTAGTTGAAATCTGCAAACCACATTCAAATTAATCAATTATGAATCTTCAACAAGTTAAACAACGTTTTGGCATAATTGGAAACGCTCCTCTATTAAATAGAGCATTAGAAGTAGCTATTCAGGTTGCTCCTACTGATATTTCGATATTAGTTAACGGTGAAAGTGGGACAGGTAAAGAAATGATCCCTCAAATTATTCATCAATTAAGTTCTAGAAAACATGGAGAATACATCGCTGTAAACTGCGGTGCAATTCCAGAAGGAACAATTGATTCTGAATTATTTGGACATGAAAAAGGTTCGTTTACAGGTGCTGCAGGAAGCCGTCAAGGTTATTTTGAAGTTGCAAATGGAGGAACAATATTTTTAGATGAAGTAGCTGAATTACCCATGCAAACACAAGTTCGTTTGTTACGTATTTTGGAAACAGGTGAATTTATTCGTGTTGGAGCTTCAAAGCCAATTAAAACAAATGTTAGAGTTGTTGCTGCTACAAATGAAAACATGCAGCGAGCGATTGCTTCAGGAAAATTTAGAGAAGATTTATATTATCGTTTAAATACAATACCGATTTATCTTCCTCCTTTAAGAAATCGACAAGAAGATATTCATTTGATATTTAGAAAATTTGCAAGTGATTTTGCAGATAAATATAAAATGCCTTCTATCAAATTAACTGCTGATGGAGCTGATTTATTGAGTTCATATTCTTGGCCTGGAAATATTCGTCAGCTTAGAAATATGGTTGAACAACTTTCCGTTATTGAAACATCTCGAGAAATTGATGCCGTAAAATTAGCTGCATATTTACCGAAAGAAGGAGAAACTACTCCACTTGTAGTTGGAGGAAAACAAGAAGAATCTTTTTCAGAAAGAGAATTGATGTATAAATTCTTATTCGACATGAAAAAGGATTTAAGCGAGTTAAAAAAATTGGTTATTGAAATGGTGAATCAAAATGGTTCTATTCAATTAAATACCGACCAATCCGCAATGGTGAATCGCTTTTATCAAGAAGTAAATCCTACTTCAACCGGCGCACTTTTATTAACGAATACGCCATCTGAAGAAAGAACGCCTTATGTCGCTCAAGTAACGGAAGACATTGACGAACACATAGAAGTTGAAGAATCATTATCATTAGAAGACCGTGAAAAAGAATTGATTCGCAAAGCATTAGAAAAGCATAGAGGAAAACGAAAATATGCTTCTGAAGAATTAGGAATTTCGGAAAGAACATTGTATCGTAAAATCAAAGAATATAATTTATCCGAATAATGAAGTTATTTCTTTTCATATCGCTTTCAATCGTTTTGACATCATGTTGGCCTTCAAGTGTTTCATTGGTCGATTCAGGTTCTATGCCTCCAGAATGGAAAACATTTACAGTTAAGACATTGGATTTAGAAGCACCGAATGCACCAAATAATTTAGCTTCCGTTTTAACAGAAGAAATTAAGGATGGTATTCAAAACAATACTCGTCTTTTAATCAACCCGAAAGCTGGTGCTGGTGAAATTTTAATAGAAGGAGTTGTAACTAGTTATGCTGCCGCTCCCATTGCCATTCAGCAAGGTGATGAAGCAGCAAAAAACAGACTTTCAATGAGTGTGAATTTCACAATTTACATCTCCAAACCGAAGGAAGATAAGATGACGTTAACAAGTAGTCAATTCATTGATTTTGATCCAATCACAACAGATTTTTCAGCAAACGAAGTAAGTTTATATGAAGAAATTAATAAAAAAATTGTGCAGGATGTAATAAATAAATTACTTTCGAACTGGTAATGATGAATTTAGAAAAAATAGCGCAACGTATTAAATCTCCAGATTTATGTGATTCAAGTGATATTGAATCATTAAAAAAATTGGCTGAAAAATATCCGTATAGCCAAGTTTTTTCTATTCTTTACTTAAAAGCGTTATCGCACAACAACGATATTCGTTTTGACGAAGAATTACAGCAGCATGCCTACAGAATAACTGATCGCGTTCGTTTATTTGAATTAATTGAAAATAAAAAAATCGATTTTAGTATTCCTGAAACAATAGAAATTCAACCTGCTGAACAATTAGAAAGTATAGAGGTTACAGTTGAAAATGTAATCGCTCCAATTCTTACCTTAGTTCCTGAACCTGAAGTTCAAATTTCAATTCCTACTACAACAATCCTTGAAACGGATGAATACGAGGAAGAAATGGAATTTATTGGTGAAAAAGAAATCATTGCTGAAGATGAAGAAGAATTAGTTGAGGAAGATGTCGAGCTTGTAATTGAAACTCCTAAAGTAGAATCTCCAAATATTGAACAAGAAATCATTCCTACTTTTGAGATTGAAGATTTATCAGAAATAGCGAAAATTGAAACGGAAGAAAGTGATTACCATGAAAATGGAGAGTCTATTTTCGATGAATATATAGTTGATGAAAAAGAAACGGAAATCATTCAACCAATAACAACTGAAATTGAAGAAATTATTCAGATTCAAGATGAAATTATCGTTGAAGTTGAAGAGGAAACAGAGATTGAAGCTGAAAAAGAAAAGTCAAGTGAATTAAAAGAATTTGAAACTGAAATCATTTCTCAAGCAATTGCTGGAGTATATGATTTAGCAATGATTGAAACAATTGCTAAACAAGAAGCTGAAGAACAGAATGTAGAAGAAGAGGAAAATGAAGTTGAAGAAGAAGAACACAATTCAATTCCTGAACCTAAAATTGAATCTCAAGGCAAAAAATCTTTCTCTTCATGGTTAAAAGCAAGTCAGTCGAATGAAATTGAAAATCATCTCTCTTCTGAAATTTCAATTACCCCTATTGAATATATTGCTCCTAAAGAGAAAATCGAAGCGATCGTTGAAAATTTCATAAAAGAAGAACCAAAAATTTCTCGCTTAGCAAAAGAAGAAAAAATAGAACAAAAAGAAAAAGTTGAGTTCTTTTCTCCGGCTAAAAAAGCAAAGTCCAGTATCGACGAAAACCTAATGCCAGTAAGCGAAACATTGGCAAAAATATTTGCTGCACAAGGTAATTTTCCGAAAGCAATTTTCGCTTATGAACAATTAATCTTGATAAATCCAGAAAAAAAGACTTTCTTTGCAAATCAAATCGAAAAATTAAAAGAAAAATTAAATACATAAACACAAATGGCATCATTACTTTCAATCATTATTATTTTAGCTAGTATCTTATTAATAGCTGTTGTTTTTATTCAAAATCCTAAAGGTGGTGGTTTAAGCACTGACTTTGGTTCTGCTCATCAATTAGGTGGAGTTAAAAAAACAAATGATTTTATTGATAAAGCAACTTGGTCTTTAGCAGGTACTATTATGGTTTGTAGCATTGTATTATCAGTAATGTTGAAACCAGCTGAAATTAAACAACCAACTCAAGAGAAACAAGAGCAAGGTCAAGGTGGTCAACAACCAGCCGGACAAGGACAACAAGCTCCTCAAAAATAATTTAGTAGAAACTAAATATATAAATGTCAGTCTGTCATAGGCTGACATTTTTTTTTGAATAAACTTTCAGAAAACAGTAAAGATTGTCACCTGTAATAAATAAAATTCTAGTGAAATCTGTTAAAATGACACTATACGCTCATTGGCATAAAATTGGGGTATTTGTCAGCGTTAATTTAAATTAAATTATAAAAAATATGTCTACATCGTTTAAACCATTAGCGGATAGAGTTCTTATCGAACCAACGCCAGTTGAGCAAAAAACTGCAAGTGGAATTATAATTCCGGATTCAGCAAAAGAAAAACCATTACAAGGAACTGTTATTGCTGCAGGAAACGGTAAAACAGATGAGCCAATGACAGTAAAAGTTGGTGATACCGTTCTTTTTGGACAATATTCAGGTACAGAAATTAAGTTAGATGGTAAAAGTTATTTAATCATGCGTGAGGCTGATATTTACGGGATTTTTTAATTAATTACTTCAAAAAATAACATTAGAAAAAATGGCAAAAGAAATTTATTTCGACGTAGAAGCTCGTGAAAAGCTTAAAAAAGGTGTTGATGCTTTAGCAAATGCTGTTAAAGTTACTTTAGGACCAAAAGGAAGAAACGTAGTTATCGGAAAAAAATTCGGTGCACCACACGTGACTAAAGATGGTGTTTCAGTTGCAAAAGAAATCGAATTGCTTGACCCTATTGAAAATATGGGTGCGCAAATGGTGAAAGAAGTTGCTTCTAAAACAGCAGATATCGCAGGTGATGGAACAACAACTGCTACAGTTTTAGCGCAAGCTATTATTGGTGCAGGAATGAAAAACGTTGCTGCTGGAGCGAATCCAATGGACTTAAAAAGAGGAATTGACAAAGCGGTGATCGAAGTAGTAAAACACTTGAAAGACATCTCAAAAGAAGTAGGTTCTGACAATGATAAAATCAAACAAATTGCTACTATTTCAGCTAACAATGACGAGAAAATCGGTTCACTAATCGCCGAAGCAATGAAAGTTGTAGGAAATGATGGGGTAATCACTGTTGAAGAAGCAAAAGGAACTGAAACTGAAGTAAAAACAGTTGAAGGTATGCAATTTGATCGTGGATATTTATCTCCATACTTTGTTACAAATACAGAGAAAATGATCGTTGAAATGGAAAACCCTTTCATTTTGATATACGAGAAAAAAATCTCTAACATGAAAGA
>CANGHX010000167.1 GCA_947453715.1 Flavobacteriales bacterium
TCTAATTTATTCGCTGCAATAATTAAATCTTTTCCAAAATCTAAATGATTCGGAGACAAACCTCCTTCAGTTCTTGGGAAAGCGAGTATATATCCATCAGCAACGTAGTGTTCCCAAATATTCGTGTAAGCGTCCCACGACATAAAAAAACCATGTCCAAAAACGATAATAGGAAAATTACCAGATGCTAATGGTGTATTATTTCCTGTGGTTGTTGAAGGATAATAAATTTCGCATTGAATTTGTCTCCCTGTTCCTCCTCCAGAACCATAGCCTCCCGTTCGAGCAGGATCATTATAAGTAATTGTTTTGTGCCCAATTGAATAATTTTGAGCGTTTAGAAAGGTTGTCATTAATAGCAAAATTGCAATTAAATAATTGCTGTAGTAGTTTTTCATAGTTTATAAATTTTAGCAAGGCGAATTTATTTAATTCATCACCAGTATTTTAAATAAATATGATGAACGATTATTTTTTAATGATGATTGGGATTTTTAATTAAATGTTAAATTATAAACAAATATAAACTTCAGTTAAATCAATAATTTTCGTAATTTTCCATTCTCTAAAAAATTCAAAATGAAAAAAAGTATTTTGTTATCAATTGTGATTGGATTCACTATTACTTTACAATCTTGTAGCACTAAAAAAACTGATAGTACGACTGAAAATTCAGCTTCAGAAAATGAAACAATCATTGATCGTTTTGCTGATATTCAAGTATTAAGATATCAAATTGAAGGATTTGAAAAACTTTCTTTAAATCAAAAGAAGTTAGTATATTTTATGGTTCAAGCAGGTTTGTCTGGTAGAGACATCGCTTATGATCAAAACAATGCTTACAATGTTGAAATCAGAAAATGTTTAGAATCTATCGTTGGAAATTACAAAGGTGATCAAGAAAATGAAGATTGGAAGAAGTTTTTAACCTATGCTAAAAGAGTTTGGTTTTCTAATGGAATCCATCACCATTATGGAATGGAAAAAATAATGCCTGAAATTTCAGAAAATTATTTCAAATCATTGGTAAAAGAAACAAATGCAACAATTTCTGCTGAAGCTATCAAAACAATATTTGATAAAAACACAGCTACGAAACGTAAAGTGAAAGATGCAAATGTAGATATGATTGTAGCTTCAGCTAATAATTTCTACGGAAAAGGTGTAACTCAAAAAATGGTGGAAGATTTCTACTCTAAATTGATTGATGTCAACGATCCAACTCCTATCGAATACGGATTGAATTCTACGTTGATATTAAAAGACGGTAAATTAGTAGAAGACACTTGGAAATCAGGAGGTCGTTACGGAAAATCAATTGATAAAATTATTTATTGGTTAAGTAAAGCTGTGACGGTTGCTGAAAACAATCAACAAAAAAGTGCTTTACAAAAATTAATTCAATACTACAAAACGGGAGATTTAAAAACATGGGATGAATACAATATCTTATGGGCTTCTTCAACTAAAGGAGACATCGATTGGATCAACGGTTTTATTGAAACGTACGGCGATGCTTTAGGTAAAAGAGCTGGTTACGAAAGTATTGTTCAAATTACAGATTTCGAGGCATCTAAACACATGAAAGTGGTTGCTCAAAATGCACAATGGTTCGAAGATAATTCGACAATCATGACGGAGCACAAAAAGAAAAATGTAAAAGGTGTTTCTTACAAAGTTGTTCAAGTAGCTGGAGAATCTGGTGATGCAGCTCCTGCAACTCCAATTGGTGTGAATTTACCAAACAACAACTGGATTAGAGAAAGTCATGGTTCTAAGTCTGTAAGTTTAGGGAATGTAATTGCAGCGTATGAAAAAGCTGGAGGAAAAGGGTTAATTCAAGAATTTGCGCATGATCAAGAAGAAATCGATAGAGGTTTAAAATACGGTGCTTTAGCAAGTAAATTACATACAGCTTTACACGAAGTGATCGGTCATGCTTCTGGACAAATCAATAAAGGAGTTGGTCAACCTTCAGAAACACTTAAAAACTATGCAAGTACGTTAGAGGAAGCAAGAGCTGATTTAGTTGGACTATATTATATTTTAGATCAAAAATTAGTGGATATAGGTTTAACGGAATCTTTAGAAGTCGGAAAAGCGGGTTACGATAACTATATCCGTAATGGAATGTTAACGCAATTACAACGTTTAGAACTTGGAAATCAAGTAGAAGAAGAACACATGCAGAACCGTCAATTGGTTGCTTCATGGGTATTTGAGAAAGGGGCTAAAGAAAATGTAATCGTTAAAGTGGTGAAAAACGGTAAAACATATTACGACATCAAAGATTACAACAAATTAAGAGTTCTTTTCGGTCAATTATTAAAAGAAATTCAACGTATTACTTCAGAAGGAGATTACGCTGCTGGAAAAACATTGGTTGAAACATACGGTGTAAAAGTAAATAAATCAATCCATGCTGAAGTTTTGAAAAGAGTTAAACCGTTGAATTTAGCACCTTACAATGGATTTGTTCATCCTATTTATGTTCCAGTTTTGGATAGCAAAGGTGAAATCATCGACATCAAAATCGAGAACAAGCAAACGTTTGTGGAGCAGATGTTGTATTATGGGAAGGAATATAGCTTTTAAAAATAATTTTGAATTCTGGATTTTGGACTTCTTCCGATATTTCGGAATCGCTCAGTCAAATAATTTTGGATTTTGGGTTAGAGTAAAGCGCAAGTAAAATATTAAATAGCTTAAAAAAGAAGGTTGTCCGAAAAGGACGCCCTTTGTTATAAATGAACAATTTAAGGGATTATAAGAACATATAAGTTTCAAACAAGTTAATTAATAACCTGTTTTTCAGTTAGATGATAATTAACTTATATGACCTTAAATTACTTATATGGTTTAAATTTAAACTGTAATCAATCGTTTTGGTTAGCTCCCTTTTTAGTTTATTGGTTATTTAAACTGCCTAAACCCATTAACCATCAACTAAATTATGTAGTTTAAAAATTATTCTATATCTTCAAAAAAACAAACAGACTACACAGATGAAAACGAAACAAGACATCGTCGAAAATTGGCTACCTAGATATACTGGAGAAAAATTAGAGAACTTTGGAGAATACATTCTTTTATGCAATTTCCACAACTACATTGAAAAATTTGCTGAAATGCACAATGTTCCAATTGTAGGGAAAGATAAACCGATGCAATGCGCAACCGCAAATAAAATTACAATTATCAATTTCGGAATGGGAAGTGCAACTGCAGCAACAGTGATGGACTTACTTTCTGCTATACAACCAAAAGGGGTATTATTTCTTGGAAAATGTGGTGGATTGAGACCGAAAAATAAAGTAGGTGATTTAATCTTACCTATTGCAGCGATTAGAGGTGAAGGAACAAGTAATGATTATTTCCCACCTGAAGTTCCTGCACTTCCTGCTTTTGCTTTACAAAAAGCTATTTCAACTACTATAAGAGATTTAGGTCGTGACTATTGGACAGGAACTTGTTACACAACCAACAGAAGAGTTTGGGAACACGATGATAAATTTAAAGAGTACTTGAACAATGTTCGCGCTCAAGCAATCGATATGGAAACAGCAACAATCTTTACGGTTGGTTTTGCGAATCATATTCCTACAGGAGCATTGTTGTTAGTTTCTGACTCTCCGATGACACCACAAGGCGTTAAAACAGCTGAGAGTGATATCGCTGCAACGGTTAATTATGTTGATTTACATCTACAAATTGGAATTGATTCATTGAAACAAATGATCAATAAAGGAGATACTGTTAGACATTTGAGATTTTGATTATTAGACTACAAAACACAAGACTTCAAGACTCAAGATTTTAAACAAATTATTTCTTGTGAAAAGAGATTATATATAAAATTGTGAAATCAAAAAAGGCGCCTTCAAAAATTTGAAGGCGCCTTTTTTAGTATTTAAAGATCAATTAAAGTACAACAAATGTTACTCTTCTTGATTTTGCTAATTTTAATTCTTCTTCATCAGATTCGCTTGCATCTGGATTTGGTGCAGTTGAACCCATTGGTTTAGCAATTAATGCTGATTCAGCAACACCTTTAGAAACCAAATATTTAATTACAGAATTGATACGTTTATTTGACATATCTGCATAAAGTGGTTTTTCAGCTCCTACTTTATCTTCTAATTCATTTGCATTACCACGAACTTCAATTTTCATATCTGGATTTGCTTTCAATTGCTCTGCGATTAAGTTCAAAGCTTCTTCTCCAATTGGAGTCAATTTGTATTTTCCAAAAGCAAAATAGATTTGTTCAATCTCTACTTTTTGTTTTGGTGTCATTTTATCATTGATGCTGATTTGTTTTTGGTAAATCATTGATGAATACTCAGATTCTACTGCTGCTTTAGCACAATCACAAGCTTGATCTTCAGCAACCAACATTACAGAAACATCATCAATATAATAGTAAGCCGCAATAACAGGAGTGATTTTCATCTCTGTTTTTTTATTCTTTTCACCAATTGTTTCTTCATTTGAAGAAAAATTACCGATTGTAATAAATTTCTCACCACCTGTAGCTACAAACTCAGCACAAACAGTTTCCCAGTTATACATTGCGTTGAACACTTTGTTATCAGGATGCAACACAGAAGCTTTTTCAATAATTGCTGTTTTTGAATCCGTAGTTACTGGTTTTGAAGACAAAACTGCACCCAATTGATTCGAAGCATATTTAGAAGCTTCAGCTAAAGAAACATTAAATTTTACGCAATATTTCAATCCTTTTTTCAATGGAGTTGAAAGTTTTGTCATGATGTATGAACGAGGTGCTTTATCTCCAAAAGAATAAGCATAAATACCCGCATAATTTGTCCCTTCTTTTGCTTCTTCTTTACCAAAAGCATTGATTGGAACATTAATTTCAGGAACTCCAGAAGGCGTAAATAAATCAGCTCTTACTCCAGTTGGAGAAACCCAACCTAAAGCACTTTCAATTGAACCTAATTTTTTAACTTTTCCATCTGTTTGCTCGAAACTTCCATTTTCAACCAAATTTTCAGATTGTTGAGCAATTGATTGATTCGAAATGAAACCTAGCCCAAAAAAAGCAAGACCAATTCCGTACGTTTTAAAATTTAATTTCATATGCATTTTGTTTGTTTTATATAGGTCATATGGAATCGTCACTGAAAATTCAAATTTCTTTGCGACGTTTTTATTTATGACTTATTTCATAGTTTTTAACAGTTTGAATAAATGTTTTCACCTTTTCTGGATCTATGTCTGGGTATACTCCATGACCTAAATTCACAATATGGCGTCTACTTTTAAACGAATTTAACATATTATTTGTCAAGTTCTCCACTTCTTTATGCGAAGAATACAATGCACATGGATCTAAATTCCCTTGTAATGTCCTAGTTTCTCCAATTTCTTCACGGATTTTAACAAGATCCATGTTCCAATCTAAACCTACTGTATTACAATTCAATTTCGCTACTGCATTTACTGAAGTAATCGCCCCTTTCGAAAACAAGGTAATCGGAACTTCATTTACTGCAGAAACAATTTTATCCAAATATTTCAATCCAAATTCAGCATATTGTTCTGTTCCCAAAATACCCGCCCATGAGTCGAATACTTGTAGCATGTGAGCACCTGCTTTCACCTGTGCTTTCAAGTACTGAATTGTAACATCTGTAATACGACTTAGCAACTCGTGTGCCAAAGTTGGATTAGTATATAATAATTTTCTTGATTCAGAGAATGTTTTTGACCCTCGCCCTTCCACCATGTAACAGAAAATAGTCCAAGGAGCTCCGGCGAAACCAATTAATGGAACTCTTCCGTTCAATTCTTTGTTCGTGATACGAATTGCTTCTAACACATAACCTAAACGATCTTCTATATCAAAATTCGTTTCAGCGTATTTTAAACCTTCTTCAGAACGGATTGTTTTCTCAAACCATGGACCGCTTTTTTCCAACATTTGATATTCCAATCCCATTGCTTCTGGAACTACTAAAATATCTGAAAAAATAATTGCTGCATCCACTCCTAAAATATCCACTGGCTGAATCGTAACTTCAGCTGCTCTTTCTGGTGTTTCTACCAATTCTTTAAATCCTGATAAAGATGCTCTAACATCTCTATATTCAGGTAAAATACGGCCTGCTTGACGCATTAACCAAACTGGATAACGCTCAATAGCTTCACCTTTAGCCGCTCTTAATATTAAATCGTTCTGTAATTTCATCGTAAACAAAGATAATTATTAATTGATAATAGACAATTGATTGAAGTTCTTATTTTAAGTTAGAAATTAAAGGCCGTATTAATCAAAATTAATCTAGTAAATAAAGAATTATTTTGATTGATAATATTGTTGAGGAGGTCTAAGTGTTTTTTATAGTAAGATTAAAATATTACTTAAAATTCAATAATTCTGAGATGGTCATTCCGAAATGATTTGAAATTTCTACTAAGGTTAAATAACTGGGATTAAAATTTTCTTTTGGACTTTCAATTCTTCGAATCGTCCGTTCATCTACTCCACAATCGTATTGCGCAAAGCCTTTTTCTTTTCTCAAAGATTTGAGCCTAATAGCCAAATCTTCAAGATATTTTAACTCCTCTTCATGCGACATTTTTGATACAATTATTTCAATTGTAAAAGTCAGGAATAGTGATTTTAATAAAAGGGGCGAATCTGTCCGTTTTATACTTTTTTTTAATATATTTGAAAAATCGACTTACAAAATGAATTTTCAATTGATAAAGTCGTGAAAAGAAGTATTAATTTTTAAAAACTGAAAAAAAATGGTAAAAATTAACATAATTGCTCTTGGAGATATCTATCCTTTAGATATTGATAAATTAAAGAAAAGCACTGAAAAATCAAAAATATTTAACATTGTTTCTATTCAAGAAAGTATTCATTCTCAAATACTAAACAAATTTGAACCTCAGATAAATGATAATGAATTTAAAATTTACTTTGAAGAACTAAAAAACAATAATGAAGTAAATATTAATGTCATTATCGTAAATCGAACACTTGAAAACAACTTTTATACTCGCTTAATTTATGATAACTTAATAGTTATCTCTATTCATGATATTGAAGTATTAAACAATGTTGATGGAATAACTTCCGAAATGTTTATTAATAGATTTCTTTATGCTTTTTCCGTAATATATGATGTATACAACAAACTCGATATAAGAGCATTAGATGAGTTAATGCAAAACAATACAAAAGGTTGTTTATTTGACACTTGCGTCCTTAAAAATCAAATTACTCGATTCTTCAGAAAACCAATATTATGTTCAACTGTCAAAGAAACATTAAACACTAAAATTTTACCTAAAAACTATATACTTGATTTACAAAAAGAAATAAAAAAACTCAAGATAAGTGATTATTACATTTTTATTAACTGGTTAAAATTAAACCCAAAAACATCAATTATTCTTGGTGGTTTAGCTACAATACCAATAAACTACTTAAGTGATATTTTGAAATACTTATTTTTTAAATTAATCTGTAAATAACCAATTCTCTTAACCTTAGAAAACATTAATTAAATACTTGAAATATGAAAA
>CANGHX010000168.1 GCA_947453715.1 Flavobacteriales bacterium
AATGTCACTACATGTTCCGTTACTGTTGTATGTATATCATCTCTGAAATTACCAATAAAAACATATTTATAAGCTTTATCCGGAATAAATTCAAAGTTGAAAACTCGCCAATTCGTGTCCCAAATCTCTTCGGTTATTTCTATTTGGGGTTCGGGCATGGGTGTGTCTAGCAAATTATATGAATAACTAGAATTGTATATATAATGGTCAGAGAAAAAAAAACCAAAATTATTACTACTATAACCACAATATTTTATTGGTGAACCATTTGTAATAGCGAATGATAAAGTATATTTCTCTCCAATTTCTAATAAGGAAACTAGTTCTGCGGTTAAATATTCTCTATAATTTAAAGTACCTGTATATAAACCTGCAATTCCATTTCCTGAATAAGGGTTAACCTTGGCTAAATTAGTAATAGGCAAATGACTCTCATTTGTACCATAAACATTGTAATAATCGGAAGTGCCTCCTGATGGCATATCCCAAGGGATAGCATAAAAAATTTGACTATGACTCGTCGGCAATTGCGTATACTCCTCAAAATCTCCATTTGGGATTAAATTCTGTGAAAAACCCACAGAAATAAAACTCAAAATGTATAGGCTTAAAAGTACTCGCATTGCTATTTTCTTATCTCACAAAGTTAATGTTTTGTTTGTTTTTTGAACTGTTTTTTTGTTAAAAAGTTAAGTGAATTTTTGAGATTTTTTGTCTTTATTTACTCTTTTAAATTTTAACTAGTTAATAGAGCAGAATTACAAATTCAGCTCATCGGGATATAAGTTGTTTTCTTGCCATCAAATATCACAGTTGTTTTTAGTGTTGTATTATCTCCATTGAGAAAAACAGTTATGTTACCTACTTCTGGGCGTGATTGCAAATCCAACTCAGCGGGATAGATATTTAAAACTAAATCTTAATGAAATTTGTTACAAACTAAATCTATGATATTTTGTTTAAAAACTCTTTAATAGGCTCATATTGGCGATTGTAAAAAGTTACTGGTAAGAATACGGAGAATCAATTTTTATTTAATTTGAACATATTTTCCATTTTTTTTGATGTATAGTGGTATGTTTTTATTTATAAAGATTTTTGATATATCTTCTACTAAAACCCATTCAAAATTTAGCTTTATTTCAATACCTTGCTTGGTGAAAATTCGCAATAATTTACCTCTCATTTTTGTATCTAAATAATAATCAATATAAATCTTTTCTATGTCCTGATATGAACAAGTTCTTATTGTTTTTTTTGTAAAAAATGAAATTTGATTAAAATAATTCTCATAGAAAATTACATTTTCTTTTTTAATGATGAAATATATAAAAATAAGGAGCATCAAAATTGAAAATATTGATACTAAATATACTCCATTTAAAATAGACATTATTAGTAAATACAATAAGAAAAAAGTAAAAAATAGCCATGCAACATAATTTACATTACTGCTTTTGAATATTATATTTTCTTTTATCATAGAAATTGAATATTAATTGCTAATAATTGGCAATACTACATTTGTATTGTCTTTTTCAATAATAGGTAATTTTTCTTGATCATTTTGATTTACATTCTGAGGTTTCATTTGATAAAGTCCATAATAAGTCATTCCCTGATCATTAATAAAACCTATAATTCCCATAGATGCAGCTTGAAGATCATCTATGTTTTTTGCTTTTAAAAATTCATCTAAAGCAACTTTTGATCCTACAAAATCAAATGTCATTTTCAGTACATTTCCAGTTTTTTCACCTACAGCTTTTTGAAATAATGTCTTACCATCAGATAATCCAGATACATCATCAGCTGCATTTGCTATATCAAAAATATTAAATGTCATTTTAATCATTCCTAGAGTCCCTACGCCTGCACCTTCGAATAATAATGAACCTCCGGCTGTTCCAACTGTAATAATAGCAGAAATCCCAATTAACCCACCATTAATTTCACTTGATTTACTACCTCCCCAGCCTCCAGCACCAAATGAATCATGTTTACCTTCACCTGCAGATCCATCTCCTAATGAATAAAAACCTTGAGAAAAATTTTTTTCTGTTACAACTTTAAATGGTTTATCATTTTTCCAATCATCACGACTATTATAAAATTTTATTTCTGTACCGATACTTCTTTGCCAATAATCTCTTTTATTTTCAATAGTTACATACCAACTTTCTTTCCAATTTTGAACTCGTTCAGCTGTTAAATGACCTTGATGGTATCTTTCCATCCAATCTAATGCTTGACCTATTCGTTCTGTGCTTTTTCCATCATAATTATGCCATGTTGTTCCATTAAAACATACACTTTCAAGTCCTTCCAACTCAAATGCATCTATAACTCTATTCTCACTAAAAGCATATGGACTATTGTGTGGATATTCAAATGCCAGCGGGTCTCTCGCAAAGAACCTACCAATCCTAGGATCATTCATACGGTATTTATAGTTCCAAGATAAACCTTCACCATTTTTCACTTCCTTGTCACCTTCCTGTCCTTGGAACCCATAACGATAAGCATCCGTACTTACATGAAAATTACGTTGGTCTAACTCAACTCCATAAGGCGAGTAATCCGTGCATTGAACAACATCTGCAGAATAGTTTTTAGTTACAACATAAATATCATCCAAGAAGAACGTTCTTGAACTTGCTCCTAAGCTTGTTACTCCAATTGTTGTGTTGATACTTGTTGCTGTAAATTCCAAAAACCCTTGTCCGTTGGTTAAAACTGAACTTGATGTTGCAAGTACTGTTGTACCATTTTTTGCATATGCACTTACTCCACCTTGAGCATTTAAGTCAACATTGTAATACAAACGATAGGTTTGATTGATTTCTGTTGGTACAACCTTGCTCACGCTTTGATTCAAGGTAATACCTGCTATACTCAATCTATTCGTTAACCATGATACTGTTCCAGCTGTTGCTGTATAAGAATTGATTTTATTTATCATTAAAAACCTATTTTCATTTACTAAATCAATCCCCCACAACAATACTCTCCCCTAGAAAAGTTGGTTCTGAAACAAACTTCACTTCAAAGAAAGCTTTCACACAAGCAAAAAATTCTCTAATATTTGTTTTCAAACCAAAATAAGCATCTACATCTTTTGCATTACAAGCGATAGCGTCTATACCGTTTTTTCTTGCGATGTAAACAGCTCGTTTATTATGGAACCTTTGAGAAATAACAGTGAAACCATTTAAACCAAAAACCTTTTGGGCTCGAATCATGGAATCATAAGTGTCAAATCCTGCAAAGTCAAGATAAATTTTATTCTCAGGGATTCCACGCTTGATTAACTCAGTCTTCATATCTTCTGGTTCATTGTATTCTTTCGTTCCATTGTCACCAGAAACGAGTACATATTTAATTTTCCCTGAATTATACAAGGCTACTGTCGTTGCTATACGATTAAAAAAGTAAGCATTTTCAGTTCCTGATTTTAAATATCGACTTGTCCCCAAAAGTAAACCTACTTTTCTTGACGGAACATCTTCAACTTTGCTAAACAAATAATCTTTACTTGTAAAATATACAGCTAAGTTCGACCAAATAAGAATCATTAGTATACATAAAAAGCCATACTGAATCAATCGCTTCCATGAAAATTTAAATTTTTTCATTTTAAGTTGAACGTTTTAAATATTTGGTTGTACAGAATCAAAAATACAAGAAATTATGGAAAATATAATCAAATTTAAATGGGCGAATCAATTAATTATTGTAGCGCTTTTAATTCATCAATCATTGTTTGCGAATGAAAAAGAAATCATTAAATCAACAATAAGCGAAGTTACGGTTTATGCGCAAGGTGCTCAGATTTATCGAAAAGCAAGTTATACTATTAAACCTGGAATCACTGAAGTCATCATCGAAGGTATCTGTGCAACGATAGATCCGAATAGCATACAAGTTAAAGCAACAGGAAATGTAATTATTTTAGATTCTAAACATTCTATCTTCTATCCAAAACCAGAAGAAGTAGCATTAGAAGGTTTACCGTTGAAAATCAGAAAGGATATTCAATTTTTACAAGATTCAATCAATGCAATTCAATTTGACCTTCAAGAAATTCAAGATGAAATTGATGTATTAACTGCGACAAAAACAATCTTAATTAGTAATGGTGCAATTCGTGGTCAAGGAAAAGTGAATGACTCGATTAACTTACTGAAACAAGCAGTTGACTATTATTCTGTTAAAATGTTGGAATTAAATAAACGTATTCAACAATTAAATCGTAAAAAAGCAGATAAAACTGAACGTAAACGTGGAATGGACGATCGTATCTATAAATTGAGAAATTACCAATCAAACGCAAATTTGAATCCTGAAAATAACGAACCAACGCACAGAATCATTGTTACATTATCCGCGAAAGAAATCGTTTCAGGTAAATTCACGATTTCTTATTTAGTTTCTGAAGCTGGCTGGACGCCTTTGTATGATATTCGAAGTGATATTTCTTCAGGAAAAATCAATTTAAACTATAAAGCGCAAGTTTACCAAAATACAGGAACTGATTGGGATAATGTGAATTTGAATATATCTACAAACAATCCTTATCAAAATAAAACAAAACCAACTTTACATCCTTGGTACATCGACTATAACATGTATAAACTAGAACAAGTAAGCTACAAAAACAATCGTACAATGCCTCCAAGCTCAATGGCAGACAAAGCAAAATCGTATGGTTTTTCAACTTCAACAGATAGCGAAATGGAAGTAAATGCATTGAGTGCTGCCGAATTTGTCCAAGTGATTGATCATGTTATTTCTGCAGAATTTAAAATTGATTTGCCATATTCTATTAAATCAAATAGCGAGCAACACATGGTTTTAGTAAAAAACATTGATTTAGAAGTAAAATACAATTATTTCGCCGCTCCAAAATTGGATAATGGTGCTTATTTAGTAGCTCAACTTTCTAAATTAGATGAATTGCAATTGATTCCTGCTAAAGCGAATATTTTCTTTGAAGGAAGTTATATTGGAGAAACTTACATCGATCCAACAACTATGGAAGATACGTTAAATTTAAGTTTAGGTAAAGATCCAAATATTGTCATTCGTCGAAATTTATTGAAAAAAGATTGCAAAGAGAAAATCGTTGGAAATTACATTGAGAAAACATACTCATATGCAATTGAGGTTAAAAACTTGAAATCAAATGGAATCAATATTATTCTTCAAGATCAACTTCCAATTACTCAAAATACAGATATTACAATTGAGGCATTAGATATGAGTAAAGGTCGTTACGATGATAAAACTGGAATCATTGAATGGGATTTGAATATCAAAACAAAAGAAACGAAAACGATTGAATTCCAATATAAAGTGAAATACAATAAAGATCAGAATTTACCAATCAATTAAGCCGGATTGCAAATTGCAGATTTGAAGATTATAAATTGGCAGATTACAGATTGCAGAATAATTGCAATTTGTAATCTGTAATTTGTAATTTTACAATCGAAAATAACGCACATGAAAAAATTTGAAATTCCAGAGTTTTACAGATCTCCAATTATAAGTCAGGTGAAAGAAAAGCGAAAGTCAGATGATCCTCGCAAGAAGGACTTCTCTCCTACTATTCTTGATTTTGGAAAAATTCGATTTTTAATTGCGCGCCATTTTGGGTTTTGTTATGGTGTTGAAAATGCGATAGAAATTGCCTACAAAGCTATATATGAAAATCCTGACAGACGAATTTTCTTATTAAGTCAAATGATTCACAATCCTGGTGTGAATGAAGATTTATTGAAAAATGGGATTCAATTCCTACAGGATACAACTGGGAATCAATTAATAGCTTGGGATGAATTGACTTCGGAAGACATTGTAATCGTTCCAGCTTTTGGAACAACAGTTGAAATTGAACAATTGTTAACTGAAAAAGGTATTCAAGTATCAAAATACAATACCACTTGTCCTTTTGTAGAAAAGGTTTGGAATCGTTCAGAAACACTTGGAAAAACGAATCATACAATCATTATTCATGGAAAACATTCTCATGAAGAAACGAGAGCTACTTTTTCACACAGTCAACAAAATGCTCCTTCTTTGGTGATTAAAGATTTAAAGGAAGCCAAAATATTAGCTGATTTCATAACAGGTAAAAATGATATATCAACTTTTGAAGAAGTATTTAAAGGAAGATATTCTTCAAATTTTGATCCTTCATCAGATTTAAATAAAATTGGGGTTGTAAATCAAACAACAATGTTAGCGACAGAAACTCAGGAAATTACTGATTTTCTTCGTGAAACGATGATTGCAAAATATGGTTCGGAAACAATTAAAGATCACATTGCGGATACAAGAGATACACTCTGTTATGCAACAAATGACAATCAGACTGCAACTTTAGGCTTGATGGAAAATGAAGCTGATTTTGCATTAATTATTGGAGGTTATAATAGTTCAAATACAACGCATTTAGTAGAGTTATTGGAACAAAAATTTCCATCATACTTCATTAATAACAAACAAAACATTCTTTCTATAAGTGAATTACAATCGTACAATATTCATTCAAAGCAAATCGAATTAATATCGAATTACCTCCCTAGTAAAGAACGAATAGATATTATCTTAACTTCTGGCGCTTCTTGTCCAGACGCAATAGTTGATGAAGTAATCCAAAAAATATTATTTATGAATGGCATAACTGTTGATATAGAAAGTGTCATTAATAATCTTAATACTCAGTCATAAAATAAGAGATTTAAAAAGATAATGTTTTTTAATTTAAAGTATAAATATTACTTGTAATTAAATTTACAATTGTCACCCTCCTTTATCCTCCCTCAAAGGAGGAAACCTAAAACATTCAATGACAAATAAATAACTAATAATTTATTTTAAGACATATTTTTTTAATCAAAATCGATGATTCAGTAAACAATTATCATTATTTTTCAATATTATTTGAAAGTTATGGAGCGTTTTATCAATTTACTGATCATAGATGAGGATGACAAAAACCAAAAGGGTTTAAAAGGAATTCTTGGGGGTGGTGGGAATAATATCTTATCCGTTCACACTTTCAATGATGCGATTCCGATTCTTAGTAAAAAAGAAATTGGTATCTTGTTGATCAATATTGATTGCCCCTCGTTCCCCGGATTTGATGTTTTTCGTCAAATTAAAGAAATCAGCATTATTAAAAGCATTTACATCATTGTTATTTCGAAAGATATTTATTCTGGCTCAAGAATGATCAAAGGATTACATGAAGGAGCCATTGACTTTATTACAAAACCTTTCAATCCTAATTTAATTGTCTCTAAAATAGAAGTTTACAAAGCATTATTTTATAAAGACCAGAGAATAGGGCAATTGTTAAGCAATATTTTTCCTCAAAATGTACTCGACGATTTAAATACTAATGGAAAATTTTCTCCAAAACGAGTTGAAAATGGTGTTGTATTGTTTACCGATTTCGTGAATTTTTCACAAAAAGCGAGTAAAGTAAAACCTATGCAATTACTGAGAAAATTAGAGCATTATTTTACTCATTTTGATGAAATTATCGGGAGATA
>CANGHX010000169.1 GCA_947453715.1 Flavobacteriales bacterium
GTTATGTGAAAAGTATAACTCAATGTTTTACTTACTGAATTCTGAGGTGTCAAAATTCCATTTTCGATGAATTTATAAATCCATTTAAAGAATCCAAATGCACCAAGTAAAGCAATAACCATTGCGATTTTAAACTCTAAATTAAAATAGTTAAAGAATCTTATTGATTCCTCATTTGAGAATTTAAAGTTGAATAAAGCTTCATAATAATAGAGTGTTGATTCGATTGTTACGGATCTAAAAAGAACCCAAGCAAACATTACAACCAACATCGTATAAATGATATTGAAAGGTCGTCCGATTTTGATTAATAACTTTTCGAAACCTAAACGTTCAATAACCATGAAAAATCCGTGGAATAATCCCCAAACAATAAATGTCCAACTTGCACCATGCCAGAATCCTGTTAGAAAGAAAACGATTACTAAATTCAAATACGTTCTACTTACTTTTACTTTATTACCTCCAAGTGGAATATAAACATAATCTCTAAAGAATGAGCCCAATGAAATATGCCATCTTCTCCAGAAATCTTTGACAGATTGAGCGATGTAAGGAAAATTGAAATTCTCCAAGAATTCAAATCCAAACATTCTACCTAAACCGATAGCCATATCTGAATATCCAGAGAAATCATAATAGATTTGTAACGAATAACAAATCATTCCCAACCAAGCATTAGCAGCTGATAATTCAAATAAATTACTTGTGAAAACGTTTTCTGCAACTTGTGCAAAAACATTTGCTAACAACACTTTTTTACCCAATCCAATTAAAAAACGCTCAATACCATAAGAGAATTTTTTCATCGTATGCGTTCTTTCTCTTAACTGAGTCCAAACATCGCTATAACGGATAATTGGTCCTGCAATCAACTGGGAAAACATACAGATATATAAAGATAAATCTAAGATGTTTCGCTGTGCAGATGTTTTTTTACGGTAAATATCAACTAAGTAAGAAAGCGAATGGAATGTATAAAATGAAATACCAACTGGTAATATAATTTTAGATTGAGGTACTTTTGGAATGGCCAAATAACCCAATAAATCGTTGATATTGTAGACAATGAAATTGGTATATTTAAATACACCTAACAGTAATAAATTCGTAAAAACCCCGGCAAACAACCATCGATAGCCCTTTTTATTTTCAAGATTTGATTGAATTTTTAATCCAAACAAATAATTTAATAAAATCGAAACGACTAAAATCGAAGTGTAACTTACTCCACCCCAAGCAAAGAAAATTAAACTTGTAAATAATAACCAATAGTTTCTACCTTTTACATTCCATATTAATAGATAGTAAAAAAGCAATGTAATTGGTAAAAAGCAGTATAAAAATATGGGTGAACTAAATAACATTTTATCCTTGTTTTTCGAAATATTTTTGAAGGCCGGTCCTTCTTTAAAAAGAAAAAAAGAGGGTACAATATGCACCCTCTTAATTTTTTATTAACTAAGCATTTTATTTAGATAAAGCTTCTTTCACCAATGTAGAGATTACTTTTCCATCTGCTTTACCAGCTAATTTCCCAGTTAAAACTCCCATTACTTTACCCATATCTTGTGGACTAGCAGCACCAGTTGAAGCAATTGCAGCAGTAACTTCTGCTCTAATTTCATCTTCTGACATCATTTTAGGCATGTATTCTTCAATCACTTTTGCCTGAAAAATTTCATCCGCTGCTAAATCTTCTCTATTTTGTTCAATGTACAAAGTATATGTTTCCATTCTTTGTTTGTGCAATTTCAATACAATCTTCATTGCTGCTTCTTCAGAAACTTCTCCAGATCCTGAAGTTGCTTCCAATAACAATTTAGATTTGATATCTCTTAAAGCTGCTAAACGCTCTTTGTCTTTCGCTAGCATTGCAGTTTTGATATCTGCATTTATTTTTTCTGTAAAACTCATTGTTTTCTAGATTAAAGATTTCAAGATTAAAAGACTCAAGACAACATTCTAATCATCTAAAAGTCTTTTATCTTAAATTCTTGTGTCTTAAGGTCTTTTATTAATCTACGTTATCGTGTAAAAATGAATTGTTACTTCTTAAGGTTGTTCCATTATCTGAATCAGAAATTCCAAAACGGCTTACTTTTTCAGTTGCACTGTGTTTTGAATTATCCAATTGAATGTTACGACGAACGTAAGCTGGTTCATTTTCAAATTCATTAATACCATCCGCTCTTTTTAATTTTTGCGTGTATTCTTGAATTCTTTGTAAACGCTCTTGAGCTCTTCTTTGTTGCTCTTCTTGAGAAAGAACTGGACGAGCTGTATAATTATCTAAATTTGCTTTTTGAGCTAATTCATCTTCCAATTGGTGAACCGTTCTTGTTGGCTCATTTGAAACTGGAGTTTGAAATAAATCTGGAGTTGAAGTTGTTTGCGTTTGAGCAACTGGAGATGGTGTTTCAATTCCCCATTCAATTGTATTCTCTAATTCAAATTTCACTTCTTCTTTAACGAAAGGCTCCGTGATAACTTCCTCAACTTGCGCTGTAGGTTGAACTTCAACTACTTCTTCGATTACATTTTCTAAAACAAAAGTCGTTTGTTGTGGTGCAACATTCTCTACAACTTCAGCTTTTAAAAATGGCTCTTCATTTACAGTTTCAGTAACTGTTTTTGCAACATATGTATTTACATGCGTTGGAGATTCCAACGGTGCAGTAATTTCTTTTTTAGGCTCCTCTTCTAATGTTCTTACTGTTTTTTGTGGAGCTTTTTCAAAACCCGTAATTGGCGTTGAATTAAATCCAGTTGCAATAATCGTAACACATAATTTATCTCCTAACGTTTCATCATAACCATGACCCCAGATAACGTCAGCAGTAGAACCAGCTTGATCTTGAATGAAATCAGTAATTTCTGTGATTTCGTCCATCAATACTTCTTTCGCTCCGTAAGTAATGTTTAACAATACATATTTCGCTCCGCTAATATCATTATCATTTAACAATGGAGAAGACAATGCTTGTTGAACAGCTTTAGTCGCTCTATCGTTACCATCAGCCATCGCACTTCCCATAATTGCAACACCGCTATCTTTCATAACTGTGTTTACATCGTTGAAATCCACGTTGATTGCACCTGTAACAGAAATTACTTCAGCAATTCCTTTTGCAGCCATTGTTAATACATCATCCGCTTGCATGAATGCATTTCCAATCGTTAAGTTACCGCTGATTTCACGTAAACGCTCGTTATTGATCACTAATAAAGTATCAACATTACGTCTCATTTCATCTAAACCATCTTCCGCTTGTTGACGTCTTTTACGACCCTCAAAACCGAAAGGAACAGTTACGATACCAACTGTTAATATTCCCATTTCTTTCGCTACTTGAGCAATAACTGGCGCAGCACCTGTACCAGTTCCACCACCCATACCAGCAGTAACAAAAACCATTTTCGTGTTTTTGTTTAAGAAAGCTTTAATTTCATCAATATTCTCAATTGCTGAGTTTTTTCCGATTTCAGGAATAGCTCCTGCTCCACGACCTTCTGTCAAAGATGCTCCTAATTGAATTTTCAAAGGAACTGGAGAAATATCCAATGCTTGTCTATCCGTGTTACAAACGATAAAGTCTACCCCAACTATACCTTGGTTGTACATGTGATTAACGGCATTGCTTCCTCCTCCTCCAACACCAATTACTTTAATAATTGAAGATGTATCTTTTGGCAAATCGAATTCCATAGTGTTTATTCTTTTCTTGTTAGTTATTCTCTTTATTAATCTTCTTCAGCGAACCAGTTTTTACCTGTATTCACAATTTTTTCAAAGAAACCACCTCTTTTTGGAGTTTCTGTTGATCTTACTTTTCCAGTACTTGCAACTTCTGTCGCAACGTTTGTGTTCATTGATTCAAAACCTTTTAACACTAAACCAATACCAGTAGAATACATTGGACTTGTCAAGTTTTCAATATGGCTATTGTTTGCCAAATGTTCAGTTGGATATCCAACTCTTGTATCCATTCCAGTAATGTATTCAAATAATTGTGTGATGTGTTTCATTTGAGCTCCCCCACCTGTAACAACGATACCACCAATTAATTTTTTCTCGTAACCTGAGTTTCTGATTTCGAAATAAACCAATTCAATAATCTCTTCTAATCTTGCTTGAATGATACTAGCTAAATTACGAATCGAAATTTCTTTTGGCTCTTTTCCTCTTAAACCTGGGATACAAACTATTTCATTTTCTTGACTCTCACTTGCTAACGCTGAACCGAATTTCACTTTCAATAATTCAGCTTGACGTTTCATGATCGTACAACCTTCTTTAATATCTTCTGTAATGATGTTTCCTCCGAAAGGAATCACTGCAGTGTGACGAATAATTCCATCATGGAAAATTGCCACATCCGTTGTTCCACCACCTATATCAACCAATACGATACCAGCTTCTTTTTCTTCGTCAGATAAAACTGCATCTGCTGAAGCGATTGGTTCTAAAATAATATCTTTAACTTCTAAACCTGCTCTGTGTACACATTTGTTGATATTCATAGAAGCACCAACATTTCCAATAATAATATGGAAATTAGCCTCTAAACGAACACCCATCATCCCAATTGGATCGATGATTCCTTGTTCATTATCAACAATGTATTCTTGAGGTAACACAGTAATAATTTGCTCTCCTGGTAACATTACCAATTTGTGCATATCATCAATCAATGCATCGATATCTTTTTGAGAAATCTCTGTACTTGCATTGTTTCGTGTATGAATCCCTCTGTGTTGTAAACTTTTAATGTGTTGACCTGCAATACCAACGTTTACAACGCGAATCATCAATTCACCCTCTACTCTTGATTGCGCTTCTTTAACCGCCAATTGAATAGATTGAACTGTTCTCTCAATATTAGAAACAACACCACGAGTTACACCTAAAGACTCACTCGTACCCATAGATAAAATCTCTATTTTTCCATGTTCGTTTTTACAACCTACGAAACATGCAATCTTAGTTGTCCCAATATCTAATCCAACAATTACTTTTGACATATTAACTTTTTTTCTTGCAAACAATTTGTTTATCGTACTTCAAACTGATCTCTTCATACTTGTTCCATCCTTCATAAGGAATCGCTTCTGTATAAAATATCTTTAGTTTGCGAAACTTCTCACGAACTTCTTCGTTTGAATACGCAGTCCCAAAAATAATTTTTTGCCCACCAACCTCTGGAATTAAAACAAAATCACCATTTATTTTACGGTGAATTTGACCTATCAAAGATCGGAGTAAGGGATCATTACAAACATAACTCGAAATTCGATACACATCATCAATTTTTCGAATACTTTTCCATGATGGATTGTTAATTATTTTTTCAACTGGAGGTGATGTAATTTTATCAGAAATATTTCCCGTAACTACCACAACACGAGCAGTATGAACAGTAGAAGGTGCCATCGTATAACCTAGGTCATCTAGGTAAAAAGTTTCCCCAAATTTGTTGAAAATTCGTGCGATCGGTTTTCTTATGTCAACTTCGACTGTCCAATTGCCACCAATTTTTGAAAAAACTTTTGCATCTTTCACTTCTGTCATCGAACGCAAATAAGTTTCAATTTTTGCAACTTTTAATTGTTCTTTCGTTTGACCATTGTAAATTAATCCTTTTCGTCTTAAACGAGTATATAATTCGTCTTTCGTTAAAAAAGCATTTTCACCATTGATATGAATGATAATTTCAGGTTTGTCAATTGTGAATTCATCTTGCGCTGAACGAACCATCATTAATAAAACGATGACTGTTAACCCAAAAGTTGACCACAATGCTATTTTAACCCAACTTTTCATTTAATTTTTTATTGAATTTGTGTTTTTTAAACCTTGTTTTAAGGGTTCAACTATTCGATCAATATCTCCTGCACCTATTGTTAATACGACACCCTCTTTGATTTGACTTAAATAATTTAAAGCATCAGAAGGTGATTTCATTGACTTAACATTTAACGCAATTTTCTCGACTAATTTATCGCTTGTAACTCCTTCAATAGGTTCTTCTCTAGCTGGATAAATCGGTAAAACAATCACTTCATCCATTTTAGATAATTCACTTGCAAAATCATCAAAAAAGTCTCTTGTTCTAGAGAATAAATGCGGTTGAAAAACACCCGTAATCTTTTTATTTGGATATAATAATCGAACAGAAGAAACTAAAGCATGAATTTCTGTTGGATGATGAGCATAATCATCTATGTAGACTAAATTATCCGATTTAATATGATACTCAAAACGTCTTTTAACTCCTTTAAACGTTTTCAAACCAAAACGAATTTCATCTTCTGATAAACCAATTTTTTGTAATAAAGCAATACATGCCAACGCATTTTCAGCATTGTGAATTCCTGGTAAACCAAATTCTATATTTTTCCATTCTCCTTCAGGGAAAATAATGTCAAATAAAAATTTACTTTCTTCAAATCGTAAATTGATGGCTTTGAAATCAGCCGTTTCATCATTTACTCCATAAGTAAAAACTGGAGCTTTGGATTTTAACGTCAAACCATTTCTTAAAATCAAGAAACCATTTTCGTTGATTAGATTCGCATAATCTTGAAAACCTTTCAAAAATACACTTGCATCTCCGTAAATATCTAAGTGATCAGCGTCCGTAGAAGTGATTATGGATGCAAACGGTGTTAATTGTAAAAATGAACGGTCAAATTCATCTGCTTCAACAACAGTATATTTTGCATCTTTAGAAGTTATCAAATTTGAATTGAAATTGGTTGAAATTCCACCTAAAAATGCATTACATTTTAAACTTGATTCATTTAATATATGTGCTAATAAAGTACTTGTCGTTGTTTTACCATGCGTTCCTGCAACACCTAATCCTAATGAATTAGCAGTTATGATTCCTAAAACTTGTGAACGCTTGAACAATTGAAAATTATGCTGCATCAAAAAATTCAACTCCCCATGATTCTTTGGAATTGCAGGTGTGTAAATCACTAATGTTGACTCTTTTTCTTTATACTCTTCTGGAATCGATTCACCTAAATCGTCAAAGTGAATTTCTACACCTTCTGAAATCAATGCTTCGGTCAAAGGAGAAGGTGTTTTGTCGTAACCTGCAACATTCCAACCTAATGATTTAAAATAACGTGCCAATGCAGACATACCAATTCCACCCACACCTACGAAATAAGCACGTTTAAATGTTGAAAGTTGTATGTTTTTTAAATCCATCCTTTTTAAATTTTGTATTTTGAATTTTAGATTTTGAACGACTTCATTCAAAATTCAAAATCATTTACTTCACTATTTTCTCAATCTCATCTACAATCGAAGCAGTTGCATTCGGTTTCCCTAAAAGGCTAATTGCTAATATTAGATTTGTTTGTTCGTTTTCATTCGCTAACAATCCAATTACAGTTGGAATCAAGTTAACTTTTGATTCTATATCTTTCACAAGAATTGCAGCTTTTTTATTCACCAAAGCCATTGCATTTTTGGTTTGATGATCTTCTGCTACGTTTGGCGAAGGAACTAAAATTGTCGGTTTTTTTATTAAA
>CANGHX010000170.1 GCA_947453715.1 Flavobacteriales bacterium
AACGTTGTACCCAACCAGCAAGGGTTACAGTATTTCCTATAAGAGAAAGGCGTAATTAGCCACAAGTATGAGATCTATACATTTTTTCTTTTTTGATTTTACAAATGTAATCATTCAGTTAGAATTTAAACTTAATGAAAGTAGATATTCAAACTGAATAATTTAAAATAAAAAAGGTGTCCATGATGAACACCTATTAATAACTGTAATTATAATTTACAATGGAATATTACCATGTTTTTTCATTGGTAATACTTCCGCTTTATTTTCTAACATTTTGAACGCATTGATTAATTTGCTTCTTGTTTCTTCAGGAAGAATCACATCATCCACAAATCCTCTTTCAGCTGCTCTGTATGGATTGGCAAATTTTTCAGCATATTCAGCTTCTTTTTCTAACCATTTTTCTTGTGGGTCGTTTGCTTCAGAAATTTCTTTTTTGAAGATAATTTCAGCTGCACCTTTTGCTCCCATTACAGCGATTTCAGCTGTTGGCCAAGCAAAGACTAAATCAGCACCAATATTTTTTGAGTTCATTACATCGTAAGCACCACCATATGCTTTTCTTGTAATCACTGTAATTCTAGGAACAGTTGCTTCTGAGAAGGCATACAATAATTTAGCACCATGTGTGATTATACCTTTCCATTCTTGGTCAGTTCCAGGTAAGAAACCAGGTACATCTTCTAGTACTAATAAAGGAATATTGAACGAATCACAGAAACGAACAAAGCGAGCAGATTTTCTAGAAGCATCAATGTCCAATACACCAGCCATAGCAGCAGGTTGATTGGCAACAATACCAATTGTTTTTCCTTCTAATCGACCAAAACCTACAACGATGTTTTTTGCATAATCTTCTTGAACTTCACGGAAACTATTATCATCAATGATACAGTCAACAACTTTTCTAATATCGTAAGGTAAAGTAGAGTTTGCTGGAAGAATAGAAGAAATCGTATTATTTTTTGAAGTATTAAATTCAAAAACAGATGGTTTTGGAGCTAATTGATTGGCATTTTGAGGTATATACGTCATAAAGTCACGCACTTTTTTCAAACATTCAACATCGTTTGAAGCAGTAAAGTGATTCACACCAGACTTCTCAGCATGTGTTTTAGCACCTCCTAAATCTTCCGAAGTTACTTCTTCATGAGTTACTGTTTTTACAACATTTGGTCCAGTAACAAACATATAAGATGTTTCCTCTACCATGAAAATGAAATCCGTTAATGCAGGAGAATAAACAGCTCCACCAGCACAAGGCCCCATGATGACACTAATTTGAGGAATAACACCAGAAGCTCTAGTATTTCTGTAAAAAATATCTGCATACCCTGCTAAAGAAACAACACCTTCTTGAATACGGGCACCACCTGAATCATTTAATCCAATAACAGGAGCACCATTTTTCATTGCTAAATCCATTACTCGACAGATTTTTTCAGCATGTGTTTCTGAAAGTGAACCTCCTAAAACAGTAAAATCTTGAGAAAATACATAAACCATTCTACCGTGTATTGTCCCATATCCTGTTACAACTCCATCTCCAGGAAATTTTTGTTTTTCCAAACCAAAATAAGTCGAACGATGCTCTACAAACATTCCAATTTCTTGAAAAGAACCTTCATCTAATAATAGTGTGATTCGTTCTCTAGCATTTAATTTACCTTGTGAATGTTGTTTATCAATACGAGCTGTTCCTCCTCCAACTTTAGAAGCTTCACGACGATTTATTAATTCAAGATTTTTGTCCATAGTTTATTAAAAGTTTATGTCCATTTGGATAAAGCAACAAAGATAATCTTTATTCATTAATACGAAATTTTGAAAAAAAATAAATATTTAAAAAATCCCATTTGAAATTCGTTTAAACTCACAATAATACCGTTTAAACAACAAAATATGGATTTAGTCTAATAAATTAATATTCAGTAATTATCTATAAAATAATTTTCTAAATTTGAGAAAAATTAATAAAATGAAAAAAACTATTATCTATGCTGCAATTGGTTTTGTATTAATTGGTAGCACAATGACATCTTGTAGTAAATACGAAGAAGGTTCAAAATTTACAGTATTAACTAAAAAGGCTCGTGTAGTTGGTGATTGGACAGTTGCAAGTGTTGAATCAGGAGGAGTAACAACTCAAGTAACATCAATGACAATATCGTTTAAAAAAGATGGATCTACAGTAGAAACAATAGGTTCAACTTCTGTAACAGGTAAATGGGATTTTAATTCTGATAAAGATTTTATAGTGATGACTGACAGTCAAGGAACTTCAACATCTTTAAAAATAATAGAATTAAAAAACAAGGAGATGAAACTTCAAGATATTCAAACTCCAGTAATGACATACAAATTAACACAATAATTAATTTTCAAAAATTAAGAAGCTGCGTAATTTAAACGCAGCTTTTTTTTTAAATAAATTTTACCTATTTTTATATTTGAATATATGTGTAAACTCTATAATTCATTTCTATGAAAAAAATTCTACTTCTAGGAGGTCTTTATTTGATGACTTCTTTTTCAGGTTTTTCAACATCATTTTCTTCTAAAAAAGATAAAGATATCCCTGTTCATTTTCTTTCTTCGCCTGATTTAACACAAATCAAACTAGAAGATGCAAAAAACGATAAAAACGGAATGTTTTATAGAATCGGTGTTTTTTCGTACACAAATATTACTAGTATAAATTCAGGAAAATGGAGTAAATTGTCAAATGGTGACAGAATGTGGCAATTAAACATAAAGCATCCAGGGGCAGAAGCTTTGAGTTTCTTATTTAGTTCTTTTAAATTATCAAAAGGATCTGTTTTTTATGTTGAAAATAAAAAAGGAGAAAATGTTTCAGAAATTTTAACAAAGGATGATATTTTAGAATACGGTCAACAACATATTGCATTATGTTTCGGTGATGATTTAATTTTGACTTTAATCGATCCAGCTAATGTTGAACAATCTGAATTCATGTTAGATAAAATAATTTATAATTATCGTTCTACTGGAAATCCAAACCTTTCAAAAATAAATGAATCTGACGCGACTTGTGAAGTAAATGTAAATTGTTCAGAAGGAGCTAATTATCAAGATGAAAAAAGAGGGGTAGCTAGAGTTTATGTTGTGGAAAATTCAGGAGCAGGATGGTGCTCAGGATCCTTAGTAAATAACTTAGCAAATAATTGTAAACCATATTTCTTAACTGCTTTACATTGTGGAGCTTCTGTATCTACAACAGCACAACTAATGGCGACATGGAAATTCTATTTTAATTATGAAGCTCCAACATGTACAAATCCTACATCAGTGGGAACTTTAGCAACTCATTATGTTACAGGATGCGTCAGAATGGCTGATTCAAATGATAATGATGGCACAAATATCTCAAAATCTGATTTTTTATTTCTTCAATTAGGAACACTTGCAAATGAAACAACTACTATTAATAAATTAATTGGTTTTAATGCCTATTGGAATGGTTGGGACGCTAATAATACTGTTGTAAATACGGGTGTAGGAATTCATCATCCAGCAGGAGATATTAAAAAAATATCTGCTTTCACAACAAATTTAGTTTCTTCAACTTGGGCAAGTGTTCCAAATACACATTGGAGGGTTGTTTGGGCTGCAACAGCTAATGGACATGGAGTAACTGAAGGAGGTTCGTCTGGATCGCCTTTATTTTCATATAATAATGGAAATTCAAGAATTATTGGAACATTATCTGGTGGTTCATCATATTGTACAGCAACTTCATCTCCTGACTTATATGGAAAAGTTGCTTACCATTGGACAAGTGATGGAACAGCTTCAAATCAACAATTGAAACCATTTTTAGATCCAAACAATACAGGAACTTTAGTAAAAGATGGCTCTTCAAATCCATGTAACTTTGTAGGTTTAACAGAAGCAACGTTGAATCATGACGTTAAAATTTATCCAAACCCATCTGTTGATGTTATTAATATCGATTTAAATGCTTTAGCAAATCAAAAAGTGGAGATTTCTATATTAGATATGGCTGGGAAAGTAGTTTATACATCTAATTCATCTGCAGGTAATTTGGTTAAAATTGATATTTCATCCTTTGGAAAAGGTATCTATCAAGTAATTTTAAAATCTGAAGGACAACAATTGGTTCAAAGAATTTCAAAAATTTAAACTTAAATTTAATAGAATGAAAGGTCAGCAGTTTGTTGGCCTTTTTTTCGGTTTGAATACCTAGACAAATCGTAGATAAACTCATATAAATTTATGATTTATATCATATTAACTAAAATTTAACATTTAAACTAAGAATTATATTATAGTTAAAACTAATTTTGACAAAATTCTTAAATCATTTAAAAATGAGTAAATTGTCTAACTTTTTTGATTTTAAATCAAAAAATCAAAAAATCAAAAAATCAATTGATTTTAACCACCAAAAAACTAGCCTTATCATTAACCTTATTGTCGGCAAGTTATAATGCGTATTCTCAAACAGATCTAGGGTCTATGAGATTAAATGCTAAAGATGGCCAAGGCTTTATAGTGATGAACCAACCAAAATCAACATCGTATTCTTGTTGGAGATACGTATTTTCAGAGCGAACTGGGATTTCAACTCCTCGAAATTCAAATGGAATAGTTCAATTAGATAATATTACTGTATGTGGTAAAAATTATATTTCATTACCAAAGAGTTACAGATATGACCGTAAAAAAGACATTATAGTTTCTGTTTATGGTGTAACTAAATTATCTGAAGTTCAAGTATTAAAAGATGTAAGAATAGGAAATTATACAGGGCCCACTAAAATAGCAGGTGGTGACGCGAATCCTTTATTTAGATGCGGTGCTGTCTGTGATGGAAATCTTTATCAAGGTCAATCGTATGCTTATGCTCTTAATGTATATGAAAGAGCAACTTTAGCTCAGCCTACTGGTACAGGGCAAACTTATTTAGCTTTAGAAACTGTAAATTCATCTTTCATTAATGGAGAAATAGTAGTGCCTTATTTTGGATATTATACAGTTGCACAAGCTAATAATTGGGCAAGTGTCAGAACAGCAGGAACAATGAATATTGAAAATTATAAAGCAGAATATTATGATTATCAAATTTCACCCATGTTAAATACAGATCAATTAGCTCCAGGGGTTGTTATTAGAGACCCAAGCGGAACACCAATTGGCTTACACACTGATTATTACATGATCAAGAAAGATTTAGGTCCATTTGAGCACGATAATGGTTTACAAACTGCAAATTACACTTCATGGGGAACTGACTGCAACAACGGGGTTGCTACATTGAATGGGTTTATTACATATTTTAATAATTATGCAGTTTCAAAACCGTCAAATTTTGTACCTTTAGTATGCTTTGGTAATGGTTATTCTGTTAGCACTGAAAGCCAAGAGGGAGGAGAATCACCATGTGGTGAAGAAACATACAATTCATTTAACCAAGACATGGATGTATGGGAAATTGCTCAATGGCTTGCAGGGTGTAATCCGATAGGTGACCCAACTGTTTCTCAATGGGCAACAGAATGGGAATTATCATCAGTTATTAACGTAGGAGGAACAACAAAACCTGTTTATACTTCAAATTCTGAATTTGCTAAAATTGGTGAAAAATTAACTTTACCAGCTGATTTATATAGATTAAAAGTTTCATTTAGTAATGGTACATATAAAGAATTAATTATTGAAGCAAAACAAACGTATAACTACACCGCTTCAATTAAAGATTTAGTTGCTCCAAGGATATTTCCAGTTCCGATTGTAGGTGATAAATATACTGTTCAATTGGAATCAAATATAGCTACGATGTTTATGTATGAACTATTTGATGGAAATGGAATAAATATTTTAACTAGAAAAATGGAAGTAGGTGTTACAAATGGAACCCCGTATGACATTTCTATTAGTTCAGATGTCGCTATTCCTTCGGGCACTTTGATTCATAAATTTACATTTATGGATGGTTCAGTTAGAACTATAAATACGATCAAATAACATTATGTCGAGGGTAACATTAGTTGCCCTCATAATTTACTTTTAAATCATGAAATTTTTAGCATTAATTTTTATTTTATCTTCAAACGTTTTGTTGTCCCAAAACAATTGGCAAATAACTGACCAAAATTGTATTGGAGGGGATGGATCGGAAGGTCTTAAGGGAATAATAAAACTTTCCAACGGATTGAACTTATTATATGGAAGGTCAAATTCAGGGAATACAGGCGATAAAACGGATATTAATTATGGCTTAGATGATTATTGGCTGGTTGCTATTGACAATAACTTATCTATACATTGGCAAAAAACTCTTGGAGGAAGTTTAAATGACGAAATCTCTAAAATAATTGAATCTACAGATCATTTTATATACATTATTGGGACTTCTGATTCAGATAATAATGGAAATAAAACATCAATGAATTACGGTAATTCAGATGTGTGGGTTTTAAAAATGGACTTAATTGGTAATGTAATCTGGGATGTAAGTTATGGAGGAAGTCTTAATGATTTAGGCACAGATATTATTGAACTTCAAAGCGGAAATCTACTCTTATTAAGCACATCGTCTTCGGATATTTCAGGTACTAAAACATCAATAAATAAAGGTTCAAATGATTATTGGTTAATTAAAATAAAACCTGATGGAACAATATTAATGGATCATACTTATGGGGGTTCAGATAATGACAATTCAGGAAGTGTTTTAAAAATATCCCAAAATCAATTAATATTGAATGGGTCATCTAATTCTTCAATATCTGGAGATAAAACTGAAAACAGTTATGGTTTGAGCGATGGTTGGTTATTAAAAATAGACACAAATGGTTTTTTGATAAACGATTTCACTATTGGTGGAAGTGATGAAGATTATTTTCAACTAAATAGTTCACTAATTAAAAACAATTTACTATACCTCGTTGGTCAATCAAAATCACCAATATCAGGCAATAAAACAATTTCTAATTATCAAAATTCAACAGATTGTTGGATTGTGAAAATGGATGATAATTTTAATATTATCAATCAAGTTGCTATAGGTTCAGATAGCAGTGAATTTCCCACAATTATAAGTGTTTTAAACAATAATTTATTAATTAGTGGAGCATCTTATTCAGGGATTAATCAATTCAAATCAGAAGCCAACCATGGAAGATTAGATAATTGGTATTTTGAATTGGATGATAATTTAAATTTTATTGGTGATAAATCCTTTGGATCAAACGGTTTTGAGTCATATACATTTCCATTAATAGTTTCCACAAGTGAATTATTATTAACAACCTATTCTGGAGGAAAAAATACAGGAGATAAAACATGTGTGGGTCACAACACAAACAATACAAGTACATCACCATCAGATTTTTGGGTTTATAAGGTTTCAACCACTGCAGGTTTGCAAAAAGAAGAAAATGAAGCATTTCAAATTTTCCCAAATCCTACAAATGGTGA
>CANGHX010000171.1 GCA_947453715.1 Flavobacteriales bacterium
GTTGTTGCAATGGTTAAAGGAATGGAAAAAAATGGTGTCCTAACAAGTATAAAACATTTTCCAGGACATGGAAATACAGATAAAGATTCACATTTAGAATTACCTATAGTTTCTTCAAGTTTAAAGTCAATTAAAACAACTGATTTTAAACCATTTGAATCAGGAATTAAAGCTGGGTCAGGATCAGTTATGATTGGTCATTTAAATGTTCCTGCCTTGGATAAAAGTGGATTACCTAGCAGTTTATCAAGTAGAATTATTAAAGGATATCTTCAAGACACATTAGATTTTAAAGGATTGGTAATAAGTGATGCTTTGAATATGAAAGGTGTTTCTGATAAATATGGTAAAACGGAAGTCGTAGTAAAAGCATTCGAAGCAGGTTGTGATATCTTGCTTTTTCCTGAAAGTATTGATGAAGCAATCAAAGCTATTGCAGCAAAAGTGAAAGAAGGAAAAATTTCTAAATTGGAAATTGATCAAAGATGCTTGAAAGTTTTAAAAGCAAAATATAAATACATTATTCAACCTAAAACACAAACGAAATATACAGAAGGTGAAATTGATTGGGCTAAAAAACAAGTCTATGAAAAAGCTTTAAATGTTTTGAAAAATGAGGATGGAACATTGCCTTTAAAACAAATGAATCAACGAATTGCTCGAGTTAGTATTGGTCCCAACACGTATGTATTTAGAGAAGGAATCGAGCGTTTTAGTAAAATAGATCATTTCCACTATTATACTGCAGAAGAAGCAATTGAGCGAATGGGAGATCAATTAAAGAATTATGACATTATTATTACAGCTTTGCATTCAAACACTGTTCGACCAAAAAATGATTTTGGAATGCCTAAAGGATGGAGAACTTGGATTGAAAAACTGCCTAGTAATAAGAGAAATGTTCTTTTTGTCTTTGGAAACCCTTTGGTTTTGAATGAAAAAGCTGAATTTTCAAAATTTAATTCTATCGTTATTGGTTATGAAAATCATCCTATATTATTAGAAAGAGCATCACAATTGTTATTTGGTGCTTTAGAGGTAAAGGGTAAAACGAATTTCACTATTTCAAAAGAATTCCCAATCGAATCAGGAATTAAATTAGCTTGGGGTGGAAGATTGAAATTCTCACAACCAGAAGAATTTGGAATGTCAGATAGTGATTTTAAAGAAGTTGATCGATTAGCATTAAATGGAATTGAAAAAGGTGCTTTTCCTGGTTGTCAAATTGTTGTTGCTTTAGAGGGTAAAATAATTTACCAAAAACCGTTTGGAACTCAACGCTATGAAGATTCAATTAAAGTGCAAAATACGGATGTTTATGATATTGCTTCAGTAACAAAAATTGCAGGGTCTACATTTGGTGCAATGAAACTTCAAACCCAAGGTAAATTTTCGTGCGATAAGCAATTAAAGGATTATATTCAAGAGGTTACTGGTACTGGAGATTTTGGAAATATTTTGATTCGTGATATGATGACTCATCAAGCTGGATTGACTCCTTGGATTCCTTTTTATAAAAAATCAATGATTAATGGTGAATGGAAGCCAAATGTATACTCAACTGAAAAGAAAAAAGGATTTGAAACTCAAGTAGCTAAAGATTTATGGATCAAAGATTCATATGTAGATACATTATACAAACAAATATTATCTTCTACTTTAGGTGAAAAGAAATATGAATATTCTGATTTAGGATATTATTTCATCAAGAAAATTGTTGAAAAGCAATCAGGATTAACTTTTGATCGTTATTTGATGGAAAACTTGTATGAACCTATGGGATTACAATACATGCGTTATCAACCAAGAAAACATTTCCCTTTAAGTCAGATTGTGCCGACTGAATTTGACAAAGCTTTCAGAAAACAACAAGTGCACGGCTATGTTCATGATCCAGGAGCTGCAATGTTAGGTGGAATTGGTGGACATGCTGGATTATTTTCGAATGCAACGGATTTAGCTTCTGTTATGCAAGTCTTTTTGAATAAAGGTTATTATGGAGGTGTTTCATATATAGACCCAACTGTGGTTAGTGAATTTACAAAATGTCAATATTGTCCTTCAAATAGAAGAGGAATTGGCTTTGATCGACCTAAAAACAGTGGAGGCGGTACTTGTCATGAAATTGCTTCCCAAAGTAGTTATGGCCACTCAGGTTTTACAGGTACTTTAGCTTGGGCTGATCCAGAATATAAAATAAACTTTGTATTTTTATCAAACCGAGTTTATCAAAATCAAGATAATTGGAAAATACGCGACATGAATATTCGAACGGATATTCAAAAAGCAATTTACGATGCAATAATTAAAGCTAAAGCTAAAAAGTAAAACAAATGAAAATAGGAATTGTATTGTATCCAACATTTGGTGGGAGTGGAGTAGTTGCTACTGAATTAGGAAAAGCATTAGCGAAAAAAGGTCATGAGATACATTTTATTACGTATTCTCAGCCGGTTAGACTTGGAAGTTTTCGAGAAAATATCTATTACCATGAAGTTGCTATAAGCGATTACCCACTTTTTGATCATCAACCTTACGAAACCATATTAGCAAGTAAAATGGTAGATGTTGTAAAATATGAAAACTTAGATATTTTACATGTTCATTACGCAATTCCTCATGCATCAGCTGCATATATGGCTAGACAAATATTAGCTTCTCAAGGGATCAATATCCCATTTGTTACAACATTACATGGTACTGATATTACTCTTGTTGGTAAAGATCCATCTTTTGAACCTGTTATTTCATTCTGCATCAACCAATCTGATGCTGTTACTGCAGTTTCTGAGAGCTTAAAAAACGATACATATACCCATTTCCATACGACAAGAGAAATCAAAGTTGTCCCTAACTTTATTGCATCAAATGATTTTTTACCTGAAAAGTCATTGGAAAAAAGAAGAAGATATGCGAGTGATGATGAACGAATTTTATGTCATATTTCTAACTTTAGAAAAGTAAAAAGAGTTGAGGATGTATTAATGATTTTCGCAAAAGTAGCTGAAAAAATTCCTTCAAAATTAATATTTGCAGGAGATGGTCCTGAGCGTTATAATTTAGAGCGACTTTGTCGTGAAATGAATTTATGTCAAAAAGTAATTTTCATTGGAAAGGTTAGTGATACTACTCATGTACTTGAATTGTCTGATTTATTCTTGTTGCCTTCTGAAACTGAAAGCTTTGGATTAGCTGCCCTTGAGGCTTTAGCTGTTGGGGTTCCAGTTGTATCTTCAAATACAGGTGGTATTCCCGAGGTAAATCTTCAAAACATTACTGGCTTTCTATCAGATGTAGGGAATGTGGACGAAATGGCTGAAAATTGCATAAAATTATTTCAAGATGAATCTAAATTTCAAGAGTTTAGAGTGAATGCTTTGAATAGAGCGAAAGCATTTAGCTTGGAAAAAGTATTGCCAATGTATGAAGAGATTTATTTTTCTCTAGTAAACTAATTAGAAATTATTCAAATGAACATCGAAGAAGCATTAAATACAAAATTCAGTAGTGCACAACAAAAAGTCATTATTAATTTACGATATACTTCAAACATCTTAAGTAATTATCAAAATAACTTTTTGAGCGAATACAATATTTCAATAGCTCAATTCAATATTTTAAGAATTTTAAGAGGAGCAAAAGGTGAATTAAATGTTAATACCGTAAAAGAGCGCATGATTGAAAAATCACCAAATACGACTCGTTTAATGGATAAATTATTAGCAAAAGAATTTATCGCTCGAAGAAATTGCAGTGAAGATAGAAGAGTGGTTTATGTTGAAATCACAAAAAAAGGACTCAATTTATTAAAAGTTTTAGATTCTAAAATTCAAGAAGCTAGTTTTACTCCTAAAAACATTACTGATGAAGAATCGGAATTATTAAGCAATTTATTAGATAAACTTAGAGGTGAGTTTCATTGATTGAATCTTTCACAATACTGAATAAAATTCTGAAATATAATTCTACCATGATTTCCTGAAACTTCAGGATGGAACTGCACCCCAAAAAATGGTTTAGATTCATGCATCATAGCTTCGTTTACACAAGTGTCAGATGAAGCTATTAGTTTGAAATTTTGAGGAATTGAAATGGTTTCACAATGATCCTCCAGCATATCTATTTCAGTTGGTAATTTATCGAAAAGGATACATTCTTCAAATATTTCAACTGTTTGAAAGTCTCTGTCCTCTTTCATTCTTGAACCAAATGCACCATAAGTCAATCCAATTAATTGATGACCGAAGCAAATACCAAAAACCGGAATATTCATCTCTTTTAACCATTTTACTTTCTCCAAGTAAGGACTTGGATCAACTTCAGTGATTAAAATAGGAGCACCTGAAATAATTATTCCAAGTTTACTGTCTAAATTTTCTGATGTTAAATCTTGAATTTTAATTGTTTCATGATCCATAAACTCATCGACTAATTGTTCGATGAATGTTGTTTTTTGGCTTCCACAATCAATTATTAAAATCATAGATATACAATTCCAATTCCTTGTCTAACTATTGTTGCATTTCCATCTGTGCAATCAACAATTGTCGAAGCGTTTAAATTTCCAGGTCCACCGTCGATGATTAAATCAATTTTATCATCATCTTCATATTTTTCATAAATAGCCAATGGGTCAGCAAAATAATCTTGAACTGTATCTTCTTCATTGTGTAAAGAAGTTGTCGCTATTGGATTTCCTAATTTTTCTACAATTGCTAAAATTATTTTATTATCAGGAATACGGATACCTATTTCTTTACGATTTGTATCGAAAAGACGTGGTATTTCATTTGTAGCAGTTAAAATAAAAGTAAAAGGACCAGGAAAACATTGTTTTAACAATTTAAATGTTGAACGGTCGATTTGTTTACTATAATCTGATAAATTACTTAAATCATGACAAATGATAGAGAAATTAGCTTTGTTTAATTTGATTCCTTTCAAATTAGCAAGGTTTTGCAACGCTTTTTTATTATATAAATCACAACCCATACTGTAAACAGTATCAGTAGGAAAAATAATGATTCCACCTTTTTTTAATACTTCTACAACTTGATCAATTAAACGTGTATCAATATTGGATGGATTTATTTCTATGAACATTTGTTATTTTATGTATGTAATGAGTTTTTTCTTTTTACTAATCAATTCCATTTTATTATCTGAAATTGATTTAATTGTAAATTCATCTGTTTTAGGTGAATTTTGACCAATATTTTTAGTTAACAACAATTTATTATTATCAACTTTCCATTGCCCTTTTGAAATTGGTTGAATTTTATCAATTCCTGCTTTTGCAAATTTAGGATCATTCAAAATTGTGTTTAATTCAAAATAACCTGCTTTTTCTATGTTTAATTCAATATCTGAAGAACCATCCGATTTTTCTTGAACAAGTTTCCATTTTCCTGCAAACTTTATTTCATCTTCTGAAAGTTCCTTATCGTCTTGTTTCTTTAATCCTGAATTGTTACAAGAATTTAAGATTAAAACAGTTGAGATTAAGAAAATAGTTAAAAATAAAATTGATAATTTTTTCATCGGTTTATTTTAATTAGTGTAATAGTGTAATTCAATCGTAAAGTTTAGTTTAATAAAAATACAAATTTATTTATATATAAAACAAGATATCGCTTTATGATCACTATAAATTTCTTTTTGTATTTTAAAATTAGCAGAATGCAATGAGGGCGAATAAAAAATGTAATCAATTCTTCCAGCTGGAACTCTACCTGCATATGTTGAACCAATTCCAGTTGCACAATTTTTGTAAGCATCTGTTAGACTTTTACAAAATTGATTATACGTATAAGACATTGGTGTATCATTGAAATCTCCACAAATCACAACTGGATAAGGTGAAGTTTCCATATGTTTAATAATAGTTACCGCTTGATCTGCTCGTTTTGGAAATGCAATTCTTAATTTATCAACCATTATTCTAACAGCTGATTTCTCGATATTTGGATCATGTAATTCATCTCCAAAAACAGCATACTCATCAGAATTAAATTTTATTGATCTTAAATGTACATTGTAGATTCTTAAAGTATCAGTGTTTTTTACGATATCCGCATAGATACAATAATTATCATCGTCATCATTTTCAATGACTACAGCTCCTTTTGCAATCATAGGATATTTCGATAACATAGCAATACCAAAATTTTGTCGACCTTTTAACTTATGACTGTAACGTTCATGATAATCTTTGATATCCAACGCTTTAATTAAGTAATCACGCGTTGGGAATTCAGTAGGTTTATCTTGATGATAGAATTCTTGAAAACAAATTACATCTGGATTTTCACGTTCAATGTAATGAAAAATTGAATCTCTATTTTCATATTTTTCTCGTGTTGTCCAATCATATAAATCAAATAAACGAACATTATAACTCATAATGTGAAAACTCTGTTCTTTCGTTGGTAATACTTCTGGTTCAGAACCAACAGCAAGCATTCTAAAATGTAATTTTCCTCCGATAATTAGGATGAAAAGAATAAACAGAGCCCATTTAGAACGAGCTAAAATCCATATCAATAGCAACAATAGGGTACAAACTAAAATAACTGGATAAGCTAAACCAAAAAAGGGTAAAACCCAAAAAGTACTTGGATGCACAAATGGACATAAATAAGCAAGGAGTAAACAGCATAAACAAATAATTGTCAATACTTTAAAAAGCGAAGAAAAGCTTAATATTTTCTTTAGTATTTTACCCATTTTTACTTTGTTTGAAAAGAAAATCTTTTTCAGCTTTCGTTAAAGATTCATAACCTGATTTTGCAATCTTATCTAAAATAGCATCAATTTGAATTTGTCGTTGTTTTGCGTCTAAATTGTATTCTTCATCTGATTTGAAATTCGCTTGTCGTCCTCCTTTTTGCACTTTCATTTTTGGAGTTCTTTTACCAAATAATGTTTGTAAAAAATTACCGATACTCTCAACAAAACGTTGAAATACAGTTACAATATTAGATCGACTATGTAAATTTTTAATTGAAATTAAACCTAAAAAAACTCCACCCAAGTGAGCGAAATGTGCTGTACCATCAGAAACACCTAGAGACAAGAAGTCAATTAAAATAAAGATTCCTGCTAATACTATGATTTTAATCGGAAACAAACCGAAAAACATTACTTGTAGATTAGGACGATAGAAGGCTAAAGCAGCAAAAATAGCCATTATTGCACCTGACGCTCCAATTACTTGTGTATGCCCTAAATTAGGAAATAGTAGGTGAGCTATAATTTCTAAAACACCTCCAAAAATCCCACCTAATAAATAAGTATATAACAATCTTTTTCCATCAAATAATTGTTCAAATAATTGTCCTGCAAAATAAAGCATTAACATATTTGATAATAAATGGAAGATTTTTACATGAGCAAAAATACTCGTCACCAA
>CANGHX010000172.1 GCA_947453715.1 Flavobacteriales bacterium
AAACGTTTGAGTCTTTTAGTAGAGCAAATTCTTCAAAGTGCTGTATTGGATCGTGGAGAATTAAAATTGAAAAAAGAGACAGTCTTGGTCAATGAGATTCTACATGAAGTGGCTTTGCATGCTCGATTAAGAATTAAATCAATGGGTGGTATTTTACTATTAGATATTCCAACAAATTTAATTGAAATAGAAGCAGATAAAATGCACTTCACAAACTTGATTACCAACCTTGTTGATAATGGAATAAAATACAGCGAAGGAGCTCCAGATATTTTGATTCAAATGAAAAAAGTGGATGATCAATATGTCATCAGCGTAAGCGACAAAGGAATTGGAATGAAAAAAGAACACCTTTCAAAAATATTTGATAAATTGTATCGTATTCCTACAGGAAATCTCCACAATGTTAAAGGATTTGGTTTAGGTTTAAGTTATGTAAAAGCAATTGCGGAATTACATAATTGGAACATAACAGTTCAAAGTGAAGTCGGAAAAGGAACAACGTTTAACCTTAAAATTAAAACTACAAAATGAGTAATAAATTGAACATAATATTAGCAGAAGATGATGAGAATTTAGGTTTATTATTAAAAACATTCTTGTCTTCAAAAGGATTCCAAGTTGAATTAACTCGAAACGGGAAATCAGCTTTTGAAAAATTCAATACTTCCACATTTGACTTTTGTATTTTTGACGTCATGATGCCAATCATGGATGGATTTACGTTAGCGAAAGAAATTAGAGAAATCGATCGTAAGGTTCCAATCTTATTTTTAACTGCAAAATCGTTGAAAGAAGATAAATTAGAAGGATTTGCTATCGGAGCAGATGACTATTTGACAAAACCTTTCTCTATGGAAGAGTTGTTGGCTCGTATCAATGCAATCATGCGTCGAGTTGAAGCTCCAATTGAAGAAGGATCAAATACGTTGATGATTGGAAAAATTGCTTACGAACCAGAACTTCGCATTTTACACCTAGAAGAAGGAGATAAAAAATTAACAACGAAAGAAAATCAATTGCTTTCAATGTTGGTTAAAAATCAAAGTGAAATCTTAGATCGTCAAGCGACTTTAAGAGCAATTTGGGGAGATGACAATTACTTCAACGGAAGAAGTATGGACGTTTACATTGCAAAATTACGTAAGTTATTGAAGGAAGATGAACGCATCGAAATCATGAATGTTCATGGTAAAGGATTTAAGTTTATGGTAAAAGCATAATTCTCACCAAATCATTTCGATGAATTGAACTTTTCCCTAAATTCAATAGGGAAATCTAATTTATGACACATTTAAAGCATAGAAAATCACTCTGATCACCAAATTCGGATTAACGATGGAACCTACATTATTTCTTTATAATTTGCTCAAAAAATCGTGAAAATTAATCCAATAAAATACGAATCTAAAAAAGAAAAACAGCATAATCATCTCTAAATTCTTAATTTTGTATCAGGTGTTTTTATAGAATTAAACATCTGAATTAACCCAATAATTATGCATTTCACAGATCAAATTGCTTCGTACATCAAAGAAAATGAATTAGATATTCGTCATTTAACGATTGTCTTGCCATCTGAACGTGCGAAGAAATACATTGCGACTTCATTGTTTAAAGAGTTTCAACGACCGTTGATTGCTCCAAAAATGATTACGATTGATCGCTGGGTGCGTGAATTGTCTGAAAAAGCGATCATTGATAAAACAAGAGCGTTGATTCGTTTGTTTGAAATTCAATTGGACAAAGCGGAAACGGACATTGATTATTCGTTTGATGAATTCATTTCTTGGGGAAATATGTTGCTGTCTGATTTTGATGAGTTGGATCGTTACCTCTTGGATTCGAAACAATTGTTCTGCAATTTGGCGGATATCAAAGAAATCGAAAACTGGAGTTTTGGAAACGAAAATTTAACCGAAGGACAAAAACGTTTCTTGGAATTTTGGGATCGTCTTCCAGGATATTATACTGCTTTAAACGAAAAACTGGACAAAGAGCAATCTTGCTATATGGGAAAAGCTTATCGTTTTGTTGCGGAAAATTTAGATGTCATTTTTAAAGAAGATAAAGAACGTCATTTTGTGTTTGCTGGTTTCAATGCGCTTTCTCCTGCTGAGATTTCAATCATGAAGCAATTGCATAAAATGGGACGTGGACATATTTTAATCAATGCTGATACTTTTTATTTGGAAAGTGAAAGTCATGAGGCAGGTCGATTTTTACGTGATTTAAAATTAGCTTTAGGAGTTAAAAATTTGCCATTTGTAGTAGATGTAATCGGAAAAGAGGAGAAAAATATTGAAGTCATCGAATGTGCACAGTTTACAGGACAAGTAAAAGTTGCTGGTACGATTTTAGAAAAAATGGACGAAGCAACGATTCAGAATACGCTGATTTTATTGGCAGATGAAAGTTTGATTGTTCCGTTACTTAAAACGTTACCAAGAAAAATCGGGAAAGCAAATATTACCTTGGGTTTACCACTTCGAAATACTTCTTTGCGTTCTTGGGTCGATATTATTTTCAGTATTCAGGAAAATAAAAAACGTTTCAAATCAGACGGAATCTACTTTCAAGATATTCAGAAAATTTGGAATCATCCGTTTATTTCGGCTGTTTTACCAGATGATGAAAAAAAGATCATCGTTCAAAAGGAACAAGAAATCATCAAACGAAATTCGATTTTCTTATCGTTAGATAAATTAACGATTGGACCTGTGATGGATCAATTATTACGTTCACTTTTTGCACCTTGGAAAGAAGATTGGAAAACAGGTATTTCACTGATTCGTCAATTAAACAATCAAGTTTATCAATTGTTAGTCGATGAATTTGAATTCGAAAAAGCAGTGATTCAAGGTTTTGATGCGGCATTAATTGATTTTGAAAACATTGTATCAGAAGGATTACCAGCAATGAGTTTAAATAGTTTTAAAAAACTGTTTCACTTGCACTGGAATCAAAAAAGCATTGCTTATCATGGTAATCCTTTGGAAGGATTGCAAATTATGGGATTACTTGAAACGCGTTTATTGGATTTCGAAACCATCATTTGTTTAGGAATGAACGAGGGAAAAATGCCTCCAACGAATCCGGTTCAAACAATGATTCCGATGGATTTGCGTCAATATTTTAAATTGCCAACACCAAGAGAAAAACAAGGCTTATTTGCGCATCACTTTTACCGTTTATTGCATTCGTGTAAGCAAATGTATATCACTTATACAAGCGCTCAAGAAATGATTGGAAGCAACGAGGCCAGTCGTTATTTGTTGCAAATGGAATTGGAATTAAGCCGAATGAATCCAAATGTGAAAATCTCGAAAAGTTTTTACACGATTCCTCAAAAAACAACAAGTAAAGGAAAAATTTCAATTCCAAAATCACCTGAAATTATTCATCGTCTTGATCAGTTGTTCGCTAAATCAACTTCTGCGTCCTTATTGAAACGATTTGCGCAATGTCCGTTGGATTTTTATTACAAAGATGTATTGGAATTCGGAGAAGAGGACAAGGTAGAAGAAGAGGTGGAGAACAATACATTTGGTACGTTTATACATAATGCTTTGGAAAATATGTATGCGCCTTTTGCACGTTTCGACAAAGAGGGAAACAAACGTGAACCTGCTCCAAAATCAATTACTTCGTTTGATATCGAACACATGTTGAAACATTACGAAGACGAGATTCGTAATCAATTTATGATACATTTTAACAACGATAAAGAATCGTTTACGAAAGGCAAAAACCTCTTGAGTTTCAAAATGGCAAACGAATTGACAAAGCGTTACCTTGAAAAAGAAAAGGAATTTTTAATGCAGCAAACCGAACCTGTTTTCATTGAAAGTTTGGAACGTACTTTTATTCATGAATTGGAATTAGATATTTTCGGAGAAACCAAAAAAGTAACCGTAAAAGGAATTGTCGATCGTATTGATTCTATTGGCGGAAAAATTCGCATCATCGATTACAAATCAGGAAAAGTAAACGATGCAGACACTAAAACGAATAAAAAACTAAGTTCAAACGAAGATATTATCAATGGATTATTGAACAAAAAACACGTGCTTCAGCTGGTGATGTACGCCTTTTTGTACAAACAAAAATTCAATGAATTACCTAAAGAAGTAGATATTATTTCGTTCATCAACATACAAAATGGAGCCTTTTCTTTAGAAACAGGAAACGTAACTTTAGAAGAAATGGTAGAACTTTTTCCTACGCTTTTAACAATGATTTTAGAGCAAATCTATAATCCTGAACAGAATTTCGAGCACACTGAAAGTGATTTTTCTTTTTGTAGTTATTGTTAGAAAATATGTACAAGTAATTTAAACATTCTCCTCTTTTTCCTTGTTTTCATTTTTTGTCAATCACAAACCAAGAAGCAATATAAGCAGTAAAGTTCCAAAAAGAACTACACCAGCTGTCATCAGAATTGTAGCTATGATTCATCGTTAATGAGCGTGTAATACTTTAATTATTTAAAGCCTAATGCCTATTCTTTGCTTTTAAATATTATATAATAGGTTTATTCTTTATCCAGCAAATTTAGTTGTCTAATAAATTCATCGATATCTTCTTGGAATCTTTTCGTGTATTTTCTGAAATAAATATCAATTTGAGGATGGTTTTCTATTGTACATCCAATAGCATTACTTAATGTTTCATTTCCTATATGGTCGCCAAAACGACCGTTTCCCCAAATTGCGAATTTAATTACTAGTTGATGATCTCCATTAGGTCTGCAAATTATCCAATGGTCGGAATATACATCAAGATTGTAATCAGATAAAATCCTCCATTTGGAGTTTTCAAGCTTTAATTTTAGTAATTCTACATGTGCTTTACTCATAATTATTGATTATTCAACAACCTTTTCAATAGTACCATTTTCGTAATAAATAATCTTCAATCCTTTATCACTGATAGAAACATTTTGACCTAAAGAATTTGAAACTCTAATCACTTTACTAGTTGATTTATCTTTGCTGATTGTCTCTAAATTAGCATTTCCACCATTACAATCAAGACTAAATTCAACTCCAGCATCGATATTGTGCCAGTTTGTTGTTGAATAATTTACATCATCAACACTAATACACGTTAAATTTGGGTTATTTCGAGCATCAAAGTCTGCATCGCTAAGTATCAAGGTGTTTGCTCCATTTCTCAAATCTAAACTTGTTAAATTATTATTTGAACAATTCAATTTCGATAAACTTGTATAATTTGATAAATTTAAATTACTAATGTTTGTACTGTGGCAATCCAAATAGGTTAATGTTGAATTTGTTCCAACTTGTGCTCCAGTTGAAGAATTATTATTTGAAGAATATGATTTTTGATTCAACGTTAATCCAGTGATTACTGTATTTGAACAATCAATGTATTCAATTTCAGTATTGTTTGATAAATCAAGACTAGTTAAATGTGAATTATTATAACATTCCAACCTTTTCAAATGAATGTTTTGAGACAAATCCAAAGTTGAAAATAAACTTGTATGGCAAAATAAATATTCTAAAAGTGTATTAGTTGATAAATCAATTGTAGTAAGTAATCCATACGCAATCATTAAGGTTTTTAATTTAATATTTTGAGATAAATCAATTGTAGGAAATTGGCAAAAATTGATATCAAGTTCATCTAAATTAATATTATTAGTAAGATCAATGCTTGTTAAAAACTGGTTACTTGTTAAGTATAAATTTACTAAGTTGGTTAAATTTGAGACATCTAGACTTTGAATCAATGTACTATAAATTTCTAGATGATCTATATTGTTATTTTGACTTAAATCAATGGTAGATATTTGATTGTTTCCACAAGACATAAAAAGTAAATTTGGACACATTGAAATATCAATTGAAGTTAACAAGTTAGCACTACAATTGATTTTTTTTAATAACACATTTGTAGAAAAATCAAGAGTAGTTATTTGATTATTGTAACACAATAATTCTTCTAAAAGGATATTATTAGAGATATCTAAATTTTGGAATAAATTATATTGAGCATTTACAATTTTTAAATTTGTATTATTTGACAAATCTAACGTCGTTAACTGATTCGCGTAGCAAATTAATTCTTCCAGTAAAGTGTTATTTGATAGATCTAAAGATGTTAATTGATTAATACTACAAATTAGTTTGACTAATGAAACATTTTGACTAAGGTCTAATGTTGTCAATCCCAAATTTGAACAATCCAAATTAGTTAGTGATGTAAAAGCTTCTAAACCTGTTAAGTCAACTATTGGCATTGAAGTCAATATAATTTCACCATTAAATGAATTTGCCTCTGAATACTGAATTTCAGTATCACTATTTGTATTAATTAGTGAATTATTGATTAAATAATTTTTAAAATTAACATCTGTAATTGTTACATTTTGAGAATTTGCAAAAAAGGTGTTTAATACAAATAATAGTATTAATGAGGATAGTTTATTGTTCATTTTTAGATTATTAAGCTAAATATATAAGTTGTTATTATCTATTTGATTTTCAAATGTATCTATTTTGTTGTAATAAAGAGTAATTTATTTTTTAAATCACCTCACCAAAACCTTCATCCCACAACTAATACCAAATTATTTCGAAGCATAGTTTTATTCAAGATTCAAAATGTTTTAATCTTTTCGATCATTAAGGATCTTAGAAACTTGGATTTTTAATTCAGGTAAATCTTTATTTATAATTCCCCAAATTATAACATTATCTACATTATCATATGCGTGTATTACCCAATTCCTTAAATCAACTATTCGTCTCGAATTCGGAATTGATACATTAGGATCTATTTTTAAAATTCTATTAGTGGCTTCTCCTATTATTTCTAATTCGCGTTCAACAGCTCGTCTCAATAATTTGTTTGATTCATATTCATTGAAATTTTTATTCTCGCCTAAATAATCAAAAATTGAATTGATAGAATTTGAAATATCAAGCAAATACATTTCAATACTATGCAGCATAAACAAGTTGTTTTGTTTTTTCTACACTTTGTATAAAATAAGGATTTGATAGAGATCTTTCTGTAATTAAATCTACTTTTCTATTGAATAATTTTTCAAGATCAACATGAAGGTTAAAATAATTGTCGGTATATTGTTCAAACGAAATTTCTTTGAAAGAAATTAGAATATCAATGTCACTTTTATCATTAAAATGATTAGAAGTTGCAGAGCCAAATAAATACATTGTCTTAATGTCATAATTGACACAAAGCCTTTGGATTTCATCTTTACAATTTACTATTAAGTCTAACATTGATACTTTTTTTCAAATATACAAAATTCAAAATTTAATGTTTTGTTTTTCTGAAACTTTTCATTTTCTGAAATTAATATCATTTATAAATCAAATCACCTCACCAAAAC
>CANGHX010000173.1 GCA_947453715.1 Flavobacteriales bacterium
AAAATAAATTTAATTATTTTTTATCCGCCAGTTAACTTCTTGATTTCGTTTAACTTCATTAAGGCTTCAACGGGCGTTAAAGTGTTAATATCTATGGAAATTAATTGCTCATGGATCTGTTCTAGCACTGGATCGTTCAATTGAAAGAAGCTCAATTGCATGTTTGAACTTTCAACTGCCGCTTTCACTTTTGCTTTTCCGGCTTCTTTCCCTTTCCCCATGTCATGTGATGCTTCTAATTGCTCCAACATTTTCGAAGCTCTTAATACCACTTGACTTGGCATTCCAGCCAGTTTTGCAACGTGAATACCAAATGAGTGTTCTGAACCACCTTCAATTAATTTACGCAAGAATAGAATTTTGTGTCCAATTTCTTTTACTTGAACATTGAAGTTTTTGATACGTTCAAATTGTTTGGTCATTTCATTTAATTCGTGGTAATGAGTAGCGAAAAGTGTTTTAGCTTTCGCTTTCGGATGCTGATGAATGTACTCCGCGATTGCCCATGCGATTGAAATTCCATCGTAAGTACTAGTTCCACGACCGATTTCATCCAATAATACCAAACTTCTTTCCGAAAGATTATTTAAGATACTTGAAGTTTCGTTCATTTCCACCATGAAAGTTGATTCTCCTGAAGAAATATTATCAGATGCACCGACACGCGTGAAAACCTTATCGACTAAACCAAGATTTGCTTCTCTAGCAGGAACGAAAGAACCCATTTGCGCCATTAAACAAATTAAAGCGGTTTGTCTTAAGATAGCACTTTTACCAGACATGTTTGGCCCCGTAATCATAATGATTTGTTGAGAATCACTATCTAAATAAACATCGTTTGAAATGTATTGATCTCCCGTTTTTAATTGTTTTTCAATCACAGGATGACGTCCATCTTTGACATCAATAATCAATGAGCTATTGATGTTAGGAAGAACGTAATTATTATCCAAAGCTGTTTTAGCAAACGAAACCAAGCAATCCAATTGAGCGACCAATAAGGCATTCATTTGAATTGACTGAATATGTGCCGTCATTGATTGCACTAATTCTTGAAAAAGACGCGATTCAATTTGATAAATTTTATCTTCAGCTCCTAAAATCTTTGTTTCGTATTCTTTTAGTTCCGGCGTAATGTATCGTTCAGCGCTAACAAGTGTTTGTTTACGAATCCATTCTTCAGGAACTTTATCTTTATGTGTATTTCGAACTTCTAAATAATAACCAAAAACATTATTGAAAGAGACTTTTAAACTTGGAATACCAGTTCGTTCACTTTCTCGTTCTTGTAAAGCTTCTAAGTAATCTTTTCCATTTGTTGAAATGACACGAAGTTCATCTAATTCTACATGATATCCATCAGCAATTACTTTTCCTTTTCCTACTTGAACAGCAGGCTCTTCCACCAACATTTTAGCGATGTTTTCAAGGATTTCTTTGCAAGGATTTAATTGACTTGAAATGCTTTTTAATAATTTCGAACTTGTTCCTTTCAACGCTTCTCGAATCGGCATCATTTGTTTCAACGTGCGATTCAAATGCATTACTTCACGAGGATTTACTCTTCCGACAGCCACTTTAGAAATCAAACGTTCTAAATCTCCAATTTCAGAAAGATGATCGGAAACTACTTCCGAACATTCAGAATTGTCTTTTAAGAATGAAACGGCTTCTAAACGCTCTTTGATTGGTTTTTCATCTTTTAATGGTAGAACCATCCAACGTTTCATCATTCGACCGCCCATTGGAGTTAGCGTTTTGTCTAAAACATGAATTAACGTTGTAGCATTTTCATGTGGCGAACTTACTAATTCCAAATTACGAATCGTGAAACGATCAAGCCATACAAAACGTTCTTCTTCGATACGAGATATAGCCGTAATGTGACCTAATTGATTGTGTTCAGTTTCGGATAAATAATGTAAAATTGCACCAGCGGCAATAATTCCTTGTCCGATATTTTCAATTCCAAATCCTTTTAAAGAATTTGTTTCGAAATGTTTATTTAATGATTCATTCGCGAATTCAGGAGTGAAAATCCAATCTTCTAACCGATAGGTGTAATATTTTTCTCCGAATTGTTCGCTATAATCTTTTGATCTATTTTTTTGAAATAAAATTTCAGTTGGCTCAAAACCTTGAATTAGTTTTTCGATGTATTCATTTGAACCTTGAGAAACTAAAAATTCACCTGTTGAGATGTCTAAAAAGGAAATTCCGTGTTCTTTTTTATCAAAATGAATGGCGCACAAGAAGTTGTTTTTCTTTTGATCTAAAACTTGATCGTTGTATGAAACACCTGGAGTCACTAATTCTGTCACACCTCTTTTCACAATTGTCTTCGTCATTTTAGGATCTTCCAACTGATCGCAAATTGCAACTCGTTGTCCGGCGCGAACTAATTTTGGCAAATAATTGTCGACAGAATGGTGCGGAAATCCAGCTAATTCAATGTAAGCATCAACGCCGTTTTTACGTTTCGTCAATGTAATACCTAGAATTTTAGAAGCTTTTATGGCATCTTCACCAAATGTTTCATAGAAATCACCAACACGAAACAATAACATTGCTTGTGGATGTTTCGCTTTGATTTGATTGTATTGTTTCATTAAAGGAGTTTCTGCCACTTCCTTTACTACTTTTTCTTTCGCCAATTTCCTGCTTTTTTTTCAGCGGTAAAATTAACGTCAAATTAAGAGAATCGCTCAAAATGAAGCTCTTTATTATTAACAATTCGTCATTTTTATGTTGAAGATTTATTTTTTCTCGTTTTTATCAAGAGTCATTTTTTTTACTAAATTTAAATCATGTAAGTAAACTATTAAGTTTTATATTAAATCAGATTAAAATGAACAGTTTATTATTTCTACTTTCAAAATTTAAATATTCGTTTATATTTTTATTGGTTGGTCTTACCTTTTTGATTGCACCTATGTCAACAAAAGAGGAAAAGCCTGATGTTGTTTTGATTATTGGAGTTGGATTTATTGTGTTAAGTGTTATTTCATTCATAAAAAAAGTAATTTCTAAATAAAGTAATTATATGCCAACAACGAAAAACTCAAAACTTTTAAATCTAATAATTATAGGGCTTTTATCATTGAGTCTAATTGTTATTTCGATCATGTTTGTTGGAAAACCGAAAGACCAAGGACCAAGAGATTTCATTATTGAATCGTTGCATTTTGATGACCGTCAAGTGGTTGAATTTGACAAAATAATTCATTTTCATCGTAATAAAGCTCGAGTAACGGTTGATCGAAAAGATGCTTTAAAAAGAGAATTGTTTAATACTCTTTCTGAAAACAAACAAAAAAATACCGATTCACTAATTGATTTAATTGGTCAAGTGGAGATGAAAATTGAAAAGTTAAATTATGCCCACTTTCAAGATTTAAAGTCAATTTGCAAAAACGATCAATTGAACGATTTCAAAGAATTAAGTCGTTCGTTTCCTTATTTATTTGAACAGCGAAAGTTGAAAAAATGAATTATCTTCGCGAGAAAATAGATTGAAATGAACAGGAAATTAAAATTGTGGGAATTAGATAGAGTTTCTGAAGAGGAATTTAAACAACAAGAAAAATTTCCTGTAATTGTCATTTTAGATAGTATTCGAAGTTTGAATAACATCGGTTCATTTTTCAGAACAGCAGATGCTTTTAATGTTGAGAAAATCTATTTATGCGGAATCACTGCCACACCACCACATAGAGATATTCAAAAAACAGCTTTAGGTGCAACTGAATCAGTAGAGTGGGAGCATCGCACAAATATCATCGAATTAATCGAAGAGTTGAAAAAAGAGGATGTTAAAATTTGTAGCATCGAACAAGCTGAAAAAACAACGTTCTTACAAGATGTTCCAAATCTACCAAAAGGAAAATATGCATTAATCTTTGGAAATGAAGTGGATGGAGTAGATCAAGATGCAATTGATCATTCCGATTACATTATTGAAATTCCTCAATTTGGAACAAAACATAGTTTAAATGTTTCAGTTTGCGCCGGAGTGGTGATGTGGGAATTTGCAAAGAGAGAAATTTAAAAAGTAGGTTGCATTTTAGTTTTAATTAGAAAACAAGTGCACATAAGCATTGGAAAATTCTTCTTTATCATTGACTGAAATATTAGAAATACGATAAAAATATACTCCATCTGTTGCTCTACAATTTTTAAATTTTCTATTTATTACCAATATGTTTTTAGTTTGTTAAATAATTTGCAGTTGAAAGATACCTACTTAATAGCCTGTTTTACAAGTATTTATTTTTTTTTAAATAGATTTATATTCAAAAAACGAACAATTTATAAAATGAAAATAGTAGTTTTGATTAAAAATTTTGACAAGTTTAAATGGAATTCTTGCTTGTTCAAAAAAATATCGACTTTATTTTAAGAATTCCTTATTAATTTTTTAAAAATGAAAAAAATTAAATTTATTGTATCATTTACAATTTTATGTGTTTTACTATTGTCTTGTAAGAAGGCAGAAATTCAATCATCTATTGAAAGAGAAAATATAGAAACTATAAATGAGTTATGGCGAACACCAAGTGGCATTGTTATACCATATTCTGAGAAAAAAAATTGGAAAGAATATTTGAAAAAACATTATAATGAAAGTAAAATAGGTGGATATCAATATATAAGTAATTTTTGCACTACACCTTCTATAAAAAAAGGAACTGAATGTACTTCATCCAAAAATGGGGATTGTACGAATGCTTTTTCATGCACAACTTGTGGTAATTGTTAATAATTCTCTTTAAAATTAAATCGAAATGAAGATCTATTTTTTTTTTATCTTTTTTGTATTATTATTTGTTCGTTGTAGTTTAGAAGAAAAAACATCTATTCAGTATGATTCGTCTAAATATACTTATCATTTTGATACAATTTATAAAAGATATAATGTTGATTTTACTCAAAATTATACAGGAGGAATTGATCTTCATTTTATAGATTCAGGTACATTTATTGTTTATAATTTTTGTGGATCTAATCAACTAAAGATACTACTTCATGAAAGTGATTCAGTAATGGAATTGAGCTATTTCAATCCAAACTGTAAGAAATTATTTACATCAATAAAAAAAGATGGTGTGTATGTTATTTCAGAAAAGGGAGAATTGTGGCAATACTGCAAAAATAACTACAAGCAAGAGTTATTAGCAAATTTGATGGAAGATACAGTTTTAAAAACTTCAGGGTTAATAATAGAGGAATTCAAACCAGGAGGAGATCAATATGTTAGAGTCCCAGAGAATATTTTGTATTTCAGATTGAAACAAAATTATAAAATTAACGATGGTAAATATTCTAATAAGGATAGCTGTTTTCCAATTTTTGCTAAGTATAATTTAGACAATAAAAAAATAGAATTATTTGGGAAACAACCTTTTTTTGTAACCTATAATGAATATGGTTTTTTAAGTGTTAAATATGATTTGTATATAGGTGATTCTATTATTACTTCTGAAGGTTGCAGTGGTTTAATAGAGGTTATAGATACTAAAACACATACTGAACAAATAATTAATTGTAAAAGTCGTTATGATATTGATCCAATTAAGAAATGGATATTTGTACCGGATATGAAAGATGCCAAAAATAAAAAAATGGAACATTATCTCTTATCTGGAAGTTATGAGTCATTATTCTACAATCCATTTAATGAAAGGTATTATAGAATTTTTCATCCTAAAATGGATAAACTAGACAAAGATGGTTTGTACAATACAGATTCAGATAAAGAATGTGTGCTAATGATTTTTGATAAAAGTCTTAAGCTTATAGATGAAGTGTTATTACCAATAAAAACAATTCAAGTATTAAAATTAATTCCTTCAAAAAATGGAGTTGATATTTACTTACCTGAGTTATTTAAAACTGAAAATAACCAAAAAATATTTAGTTTTTTACATATTACATAATTATTTAATGAAAAATATCTTTTTAACATTATTTTTTCTGATATCATGCACTAATCCTTTGGTCAGATTTTCGAAAGGAGAACAATTGTTTATAGATGAATTTTTATTTAAGAAAAAAGAAGTGGCAGTTGGTGACCATATTGTATTTGTTTTAAATAAATCTGCATGTGAACCTTGTGAAAAAGTTGTAAAAGAGTTTTACATGCAACCGTTTGGAAATATTAAAAAGGTTTTTGTTGTTGGTTCTGAAAGAAGCCCAGAACCTGATGAATTAAATAATTTCGTTTATTTTGATTATAAAAGACTTGCGAAATATGGCGTTACTAAGGTGAATGGTTTAGTTCTTCTTTTTAAAGAAGGTAAATGTGTTTTACTTGAGTCTATTGACATTCAAAACATAACATACTTAAATAGGAAGATAAATAAGATGCTAAAGCAATAAATTATTAATTGTGAAATGATAAAACGTATAATATTTTTTTACTCTTAAATTTTTTTATTCTAGTTTTGAGGATGCAAAATTTCATTTTTATCAACTTAAATTCAAATTTAAGTTGATAAAATAATCACAACAATAAGTTTTATATAATCGTCATTCGATTCATCAACGTATTCTCAAGTTTTATTGTTTCAAAATCAGTATCAGATTCTATTAAACATGCAATAACATCTCCAACATAATCAGTTGATAAAGAATCTTCTGTATTTAAATCAGGAGTTAAAATCTTGTTTTCAATAACAAAATCTACAGCTTCTCTAATTTTACTTGCTTGTTCCAATAAACCTAAATGATCAAAAAGCATCGCAACGGATAAAATTGTCGCAATCGGATTCGCAATTCCTTTTCCTTTAGCCTGTGGGAAAGAACCGTGAATTGGTTCAAAAAGTGCATATTTTTCACCGATTGATGCTGAAGGTAATAATCCAATTGAACCACTCAATACGCTTGCTTCATCAGATAAAATATCTCCAAACATATTTTCAGTTAATATCACATCAAACTGAGAAGGGCGAATCAATAATTGCATTGCTGCATTGTCAATAAACATGTAATCCACTTCAACGGTTGGGTAATTTGAAGCCATTTCTTGAACAACTTTTCGCCATAATTTACTTGTTGAAAGTACATTTGCTTTGTCAACCAATGTTAACTTATTTTTTCTTCTTTTTGCCGCTTCAAATGCTTTGATGGCAATTCGTTTGATTTCCATTTCTGAGTAAGAACAAATATCAAAAGCCGTTTTAGCTTCTTCGTCAATTCCTTTTTCTCCGAAATAAATTCCACCAGTTAATTCTCTATAAATTTCAATGTC
>CANGHX010000174.1 GCA_947453715.1 Flavobacteriales bacterium
GCTCTTAAAAATGAACTTTGGAATATTCGAGCATTTTTGAGTTTTAAAGATTGAACTATTTCATTTTGAACTTCTTTCGTTGCCGTTGCAGTAACAGCAATAATTGGAACAGATGGATGAATCTCTCTTAATTTACTAATTTCTAGATAGGAAGGTCTAAAATCATGTCCCCATTCTGCAATGCAATGTGCTTCATCAACTACGATTAAACCAACATTCATTCCTTTGAAACGCTCAATGAATAGTTTTGATTTTAATCGTTCAGGTGAAGTGTATAAAAAATCGAGACCTCCAAATCGAGCATTGTCAAGCGTAATATCAATTTCACGATAACTCATACCGCTGATTAACGCTTTTGCACGTACACCTTTAGATTGAAGATTTTTCACTTGATCTTGCATCAACGCAATAAGCGGAGAAATAACAATGGTTATTCCTTCTCGAGCAAGTCCAGGAACTTGAAAACAAATAGATTTTCCACCACCAGTTGGAAGTAAAGCGAGTGTGTCATGACCGTAAATGGCATTGTCAACAATTTCTTCTTGAAAAGGACGAAAGGCATTAAAACCCCAAATATTTTTTAATATTTCTTTACTCTTTTCCAACTTGAAAATTAATATTCATCAAAATAAACAAAAATATTTCAAAAGATAGATAAATATATATAAACACTCAATCTTTCTGTTTATATTCGCGATTAGAATATTTATGATATGTTAAACGAAGCAATTACAATTAAAGTTACCCCAACACAGACTTCACATATTAATGACGTTGATTGGGAGAACTTACCTTTTGGTAAAGTGTTTTCTGATCACATGCTTGTGATGGATTACAAAGATGGTGAATGGCAAACCCCTGAAATAATGCCTTTCGCTAATTTATCTTTACATCCTGCTACATCTGCGATTCATTATGGTCAATCGATCTTTGAAGGTATGAAAGCAAATAAATCAGAAGATGGACAAAAAGTAACTCTTTTTAGACCAGATTTAAATGCAAAACGTTTCAAAGAATCTTGCGAGCGTATGTGTATGCCAGTGATTCCTGAAGATACGTTTGTCGAATTGATTCGAAAATTTGTTGAAATAGAAAGCGATTGGATTCCAAATCGTGAAGGTTATTCTTTGTATTTAAGACCTTTCTTATTTGCAACTGATGATTTTATTGGAATTCGTCCTTCAGAGACTTATAAATTTGTGATTTTCGCTTGTCCTGTAGGAGCTTATTACTCTGAGCCAGTAAGAGTGAAAATTGAAGAACATTATACAAGAGCATCTAGAGGTGGAGTAGGTAGAGCAAAAACTGCAGGAAACTATGGTGCTGCTTTATATCCAGCAAAACAAGGTCAATTACAAGGTTTCCACCAATTGGTTTGGACAGATGGAATTGAGCATAAATACATTGAAGAATCAGGTACAATGAATATTGTATTTGTGATCAATGGTGTTTTGGTTACACCTTCTGAAGAATCTGATACTATTTTGAGAGGAACAACTAAACGTTCTGTTATTGAAGTTGCTCACTCTTGGGGAATGAAAGTAGAAGAAAGAAAAGTTTCAGTTGAAGAAGTTGTAAACGGAATTAAAGACGGTTCAATTACTGAAGTTTTCGGTGCTGGAACTGCTGCTACAATTGCACATATTGTTAAAATTGGTTTCAGAGACGAGGTATTGGATTTACCAGGAGTTGAAACAAGAACTTTCTCAAATAAAGTTCAAAAATATTTAGACGATTTAAAAGCAGGAAAAATTGAAGATACTTTTGGATGGTGTTTAACTGTTTAGGAAAATTTATATTATTTTAAAGAGGCTACTTTTTGTAGCCTTTTTTTATGGAATTTTTTATTTGATCGCATCTAACTAAAAACATCAATTATGAAATATCACTATCTTCTTTTATTAATAGTCATTTTTTCTTTTTATTCATATTCCCAAGATTCATTGGTAGTAAAAGGAATTGTTTTAAATAAACAAACGAAAGATTCGATTTCAAACGTGAATGTGAAAATCAAATTTGACAATCAAGTAGTTGATATAAAATCAAATTCGAAAGGGATATTTTATTTTAAGGTTCAAACGAATAAACAATATGAATTAGGTTTTACGCATCAAGTTTTCATGAATACTGCTGATCAACTTCTTGAAAAATCTAGAAAGAACTTAGATACTGTAAAGCGTGTATTTGAAATGCTACCAATCAAGATCAATGAAATTGATGTCGTAACGATCCGTCCTGAAGGTGTACCGGAGAAAATATTTACTTCTGAATATGTCAGTGTTGCTGATTTTGAAGTATTACCAGATGGGAATTATATATTATTGACATATCCTAAAACGTTGAAAAAGGGGAGTGATGTTGTATTGTATGATGGGAGAAATATCATTTCTACAATTCCAATTGATGATCATGCTGTTGAATTAAGAAAAGATTTTAGAGGAAATCCTCATGTGATTTGTGAGAAATCAGTTTATGGTATATATATTTCAAAATCTAAGATTGGAATTGCGAAGCTAGAAAAAGAATACTTTATGAAATACTTAGCTCCAATTTTAGATTCGAATTACACAAAATTTTATTTATCTGATTTTAATAAGGATTATCCTTCTATGAATTATTATTCATTTGATCAATTAGATTCAACTTTTTCTAAAATTGTCACAATTACAGATGATTTTATGATGGAGTTGTATCGAGCTGAATATAAATGGGTTGATGTTCGTACGAAATTATGGGCAAAGCAAAAAGAACAGGAAACTGGAATTGATGCTCAAATTTGGGTAGGAGCTAATTATTTTACGCAGTCAGTATATTATAAACAATTGTATGCACCGATGTTTCATCGAAATGATACCTTATTTATTTTTGATTATTATAAAGATTTGATGTATCGATTTAATAACGAAGGTAAAATGATTGATAGTATTTCGATTTACCATCATTATTTTCCAAAACAAACTGGCTGGAAAAAACACTTAATTCAAGATCGGGTGACAGGTCAAATTTATGCATTATTTGATATGGATGGTTATTCATCTGTTAGACGTATCAATCCAAATTCAGGAGAATTAATGGAATCAATTCCTTTGAAATATCGTTACGTGGATAAAATTGAAATTTATGATAATGCGATTTATTACATATATCGACCTTTTGAATCTGTACAGAAAAAATATTTGTACAAAGAAAAAATTCCAATTCAATATTTAAAAGCGAAAGTTCTCGATGGTGATTTGATTGAAAAGTAAGTCTAAAAAAAAAATCCCGTTCAAACTAAATTGAACGGGATTTTTTATGTTAAATACTATTGATTAATAGTAGATTGCTCTTCTTACTTTAGCAACATGTTTCGCTAAACGAATAACTTGTTTTGTGTAACCAAACTCGTTATCATACCATGCGTATAAAACAACATTTTCACCATCAGGAGAAACGATTGTTGCTTTTGAATCGTAAACTGAACAACACGTATTTCCGATAATATCAGAAGACACTAATTCAGGATCGAATGAATAATAAATTTGATTTACTAAATCACCATTTAATGCTGCATGTTTAACAATTGCATTGATTTCTTCAACTGAAGTTTTCTTGTCTAATTGTAAACTTAAAATTGCCAATGAACCATTTGGAGTAGGTACACGTACAGCATTTGCAGTTAATTTATCTTTTAAATGAGGAATAACTTTCGTTACAGCAGCACCAGCTCCAGTTGAAGTGATTACCATATTGATAGCAGCTGAACGACCTCTACGAGATGATTTGTGCATGTTATCTAATAAGTTTTGGTCATTTGTGTAAGCATGAACTGTTTCAATGTGACCTTTAACAACTCCTAATTTATCGTTAACAACTTTTAAAATAGGTGAGATAGCATTTGTAGTACAAGATGCAGCTGAGAAAATGTTTTCGTTTTCTACATCAATCTCTCCTTGGTTAATTCCGTAAACGATGTTTGGAATTTCTTTTCCTGGAGCAGTTAAAATAACTTTTGAAACTCCTTTAGCTTGTAAGTGACGAGATAAAGCTTCACGGTTTGTGAAAACTCCAGTATTGTCAATTACTAATGCATTGTTGATTCCATAAGCTGTGTAATCAATATCTTCTGGGTTTTTAGCGTCAATTAACATAACAACTTGACCATTGATAACGATTGTTTTATTCGCTAAATCTTCTTGAACAGTTCCTTTGAAAGCACCGTGAACAGAATCATTTCTTAATAAAGCAGCTCTTTTGATGATTTCTGCATCAGAATTTCCACGAGTTACGATTGCTCTTAAACGTAATTGTTGACCTTTACCAGCTTGTTTGATTAATTCACGAGCTGCTAAACGACCGATACGACCAAAACCATATAATACAACATCTCTTGGCTCTAAGCTATCACTTGCAGAACTACCAATGTTTTCTAATTTACCTAATAAGAAATTTGCTTTTGAAGAATGATTGTCTTTTTCAACTAACCACTCACTTGCTAATTTACCGATATCGATTTTTGCAGGAGCGAAATTTAAATTTAAAATTTCTTCAGCCAATTCAGATGTAGTGAAAACATCGATTGGTTTGTTAACTACTTCACGTGCATATTCGTGTAAATTTAAAATTTCTGAAATAGTAATATCAGTTAAATGATTGCGGAACAATACTAATTCAATTCCTTTGTCATATAAAAGTTCTCCTACTTTACTAGAAAGTTTAACTGCAGCACGTTCTCTTTCAACGTGAGATTTTAAAACTGTTTCGTAACCTAAATCAGTTGCCATTTTGTTTTTTTTGATGTTAATATATTGCGATAATTAAAAAAGAATAAAGCAAAAAAGGCTGTCAACTCGCGTCGACAGCCTTTTGTTTATCCTAAATAAGCTTTCAGTAATTTGTTTCGAGATGTGTGTCTCAATCTTCGGATAGCTTTTTCCTTGATTTGTCTCACACGTTCTCTTGTTAAATTGAATTTCGCTCCGATTTCCTCTAACGTTAATCCGTGATTCATTCCAATTCCGAAGAATAAACGAATGATCTCTCTTTCTTTATCTGTTAGGGTACTTAATGAACGTTCAATTTCTTTTTGTAAAGATTCAGCCATTAATACATGATCCGCTTTTGGAGAATCTGTATTTGCCATTACATCCATTAACGTTCCACCGTCTTCTGCTGAAGATAAAGGAGCATCCATTGAAACATGACGACCAGATACGCTCAAACTTTCTTTAATTTTGTCTTCAGGAACTTCCAAGCATTCTGCCAATTCTTCTGCTGAAGGTGGTCTCTCGAATTCTTGTTCCAATCTAGAAAACGCTTTGTTGATTTTATTTAAAGAACCAACTTGGTTTAAAGGTAAACGAACGATACGAGCTTGCTCAGCTAAAGCCTGTAAGATAGATTGACGAATCCACCACACTGCATAAGATATAAATTTGAATCCACGTGTTTCATCAAACTTTTGAGCTGCTTTAATTAATCCTAAATTTCCTTCATTAATTAAATCCGGTAGTGTTAAACCTTGATTCTGATATTGTTTAGCAACAGAAACCACGAAACGTAAATTTGCTCTAGTTAATTTCTCTAAAGCTTTTTGATCACCGTTCCTGATCTTTCTTGCCAGCTCAACTTCTTCTTCTGCAGTTATTAACTCCTCTTTACCAATATCTTGTAAGTACTTGTCAAGTGATTGACTCTCACGATTAGTAATCGACTTCGTAATTTTAAGCTGTCTCATTCTCTTCTTGTCCTCCTGTTTTTAATATATAATTGGAAAATCGATACAAAGTTACGGTGAAAATACAGTGTAATCCAAATAAATTTTAGATATTTTTTAATATTCGCTTAACATCAAAAACCATGCCCTTAGCAAAATTACAATCCAAATCCTTTAAACTCACGCATTCCGCTCTGCGTAATAATTTCTAACAAAATTCCTCTATTTCCCTGATTGTTCAATTTTGTCGTTAATTGTTCAACCGTTTCAATTACTTCATTGTTTACTTTTACAATTACATCTCCTTCTCGCAGTCCAATTGATTTTAATTTCCCTGCTCCAAGTGTTTGTATTTTTACTCCTGAATTAATATTTAATTCTTTTTTGTCTTTACTCGATAAATCAATAAAAGTTGCACCTAACGCCATGTTTTTTTGAACTTCAGTTTTAGAAACTAATTTCGCCTCACCTTCAGCATTTCTTAAAACGATTTCTTTGATTGATTCATCTCCATCTTTTTCTCGAACAGTAACTGAAACTTTATCACCAGGTCTTCTTTTTCCAATTTCTTCTTGTAGTGCGGCCACAGAATTAACTTCTTTCGATCCGATTTTTAGAATAACAGCTCCATCTTTAATACCTGCTTTATCACAACTTCCATCTTCTGTAACTTTAGAAATGAAAACTCCTTTTAAATTAGGGAGACTATTTTTCTCTTTGATTTCTTGATTAATATCAGCTATTTGCACTCCTAAGAATGCACGTTGAACAATCCCGTAATCAATAATATCACTGATTACTTTTTGTGCTAAATTCACTGGGATTGCAAATGAATATCCAGAATAACTTCCTGTTTGTGATGCGATCGCTGTATTGATACCAATTAATTCTCCTTTCGTGTTAACCAAAGCTCCACCACTGTTCCCTGGGTTAACTGCGGCATCTGTTTGGATGAACGATTCGATTGGTACTACGTTTGAATTTGTTCGATCAGATAATAAATTAATATTTCTAGCTTTTGCAGAAACAATTCCAGCTGTTACAGTAGATGTTAAATTGAATGGGTTTCCTACTGCAAGAACCCATTGCCCGACTCTTACTTCATCGCTATTTCCCATTGGGATTGCTTTGAAATTTGAACCTTCTATTTTTAGAACAGCAATATCTGTTGATGGATCTGTTCCAATAATTTTAGCTGTATATTTAGAATTATCATTTAATATTACTTCAATTTCACTCGCATTATCAATTACGTGATTATTTGTAACGATGTAACCTTGTGAAGAAATGATTACTCCAGAACCAGATCCTGAACCAAATTGTTTAAATTCTTTTCCTCCAGCACCTGGACCATAGAAAAATTCAGAAAATAAATCTCGTTGAAAGTTTGTGGTAACGACTTTAGTTGTAACGTGAACAACTGAGTTTAATGAGTTTTCTGAAGCTTCTACAAAACTTTCTGAATTCATTGGTAAACCATCTAGACCTGTAAACTGTCCAATTGAATTTTTCCCATCGAATACCTTATCTGTATTATCGATTGGATTCGAAGA
>CANGHX010000175.1 GCA_947453715.1 Flavobacteriales bacterium
TACCCGAAGCACTAACACTTGAACATCCTGTAGTTGTATTTGTAATAATTACACTATAAGTACCTGCAATCGTTGATGAAAAAGTAGCACTATTCCCTGGAGCAGTTGCTCCTGCAGGGACAGTCCATGCATAACTATAAGTCGCAGCCGAACCTGGTGTTGCAGTTAATGTAGAGGAAACACCTGTACAAACAGTTGAACTATTCACAGTAGCTGTAGGAATTGGATTAATTACTGCAGTTCCAGAAGCACTTGCGCTTGAACATCCAGTAACTGTATTTGTAACAACAACACTGTAAGAACCCGCTGTAGAAGTTGAAAAACTTGCTACATTACCAGGTGCTGTTGCTCCAGCAGGGACAGTCCAAACATAATTAAACGTTCCAGCGGTGCTTGGTGTTGCTGTAACCGTTGTAGGTGTTCCAGCACAAATTGAAGAATTATTAACGGTTGCTGATAAAGGCGTAATACTTAACACTCCCGAAGCAATTGTGCTAATACACCCTGTTGTTGTATTTGTAATAATAACACTATAAGTTCCTGCTGTTGAAGAGCTAAAACTTGCAACATTCCCAGGATTTGTAAACCCTGCAGGTACAGTCCAAGCATAACTATATGTTGCAGCTGAACCAGGTGTAGCAGTTATTGTTGTAGCGGTACCTGAACATGTAGATGGACTATTAACAGTAACTGTAGGGACAGGGTTTGCAGTAACAGTACCTGAAACACTAGGACTTGAACATCCATTTGCAGTATTTGTAACAACAACACTATAAGATCCAGCTGTAGAAGTAGAAAACGATGCTACGTTCCCTGGGGGTGTAGCTCCTGCCGGAACTGTCCAAACATAGCTAAAAGTTCCTGAAGAACTAGGAGTTGCAGTTACGGTAGCTGGAGCTCCTGCGCAAGCAGAAGGACTATTGACTGTAGCTGTAAGGCCAGCAACAGATAATGTCCCTGATGCACTTGTACTAGAACAGTTAGTTGTTGGATTTGTAATAATAACACTATAAGTACCTGCCACTGATGAACTAAAACTTGCAACATTTCCTGGTGCAGTAGCACCAGCTGGAACTGTCCATACATAATTATAAGTTCCCGCAGTTCCAGGTGTTGCTGTTATAGTTGCAGAGGTTCCTGTACATGTGGAAGGACTGTTTACTGTGACTGTTGGAATTGGGTTTACAGTTATTGTCATTGTCGTAGTTGAAGCACATTGACCAGCAGCCGGTGTAAAGGTATAAGTTGTCGTGGTTGTGTTATTCATTGTTGCTGGTGACCAACTTCCATTAATAGCATTTGTTGAAGTTGTTGGCAAGGCTGCTAATGAAGCACCAGAACAAATCGGTGCAACTTGAGTAAATAAGGGAGTAGTTGACGATGTTGTACTTACGACCATATTATCAGTAAAAGTGACATTTCCTGCACATGTTGGTACAGTAAGCTTTGCTGTATAAGTCGTAGTGGAAGCTGGTGTTACTGTTGCTGTTGTTGTATTGGTAAGGACGGTTGCACCTTGTAGCCATTGTACTGTGCTGATTTCTGCCCCAGCAGGTGTAAATCTCCAACCTTCATTCGTTGCTGTCCATTGAGTAGCATTTCGACCAGTAACAACAGTTGCAGCGGTACCAGTGGAATTTTGAATGCCTAAAATAGCTAACCCACCATTCCAACCTGTACAAAGTGGTTTGTTTTGAATATAAACATCTATGTAATTTGATGTTTCATATAAAACAATTTGTTGCTGATCTACCATAGAGTTACAACTAAACATTGGGTTGTTTGACCATGAAATCACTAAATATCTACAAGGAGCTGTTCCATACATTTGGTATTGAATTTGACTTGTACCAGCCGGTGGATTAACAGATGGATCTATATCATGGTAGGGAGACATTATGGCATTCACCGGAACATTAGTGGACGGTATTGCATCAGTACTCGTGAAAGAATATTGACAATAACCAGAGGCATCTGCTGGGTCAAACGAAATAAGACCATTTGATCCTACTGCAAGTTGCGTATATGTATTGCCATAAAACTGAAAACAAAATCCAATATTTATTAAGGCACTATATTGATCATCTACATTTGTAGCAAGTGCAAGCGCTCCAGTTGTATATGAAAATGGGATATATGGAGTAGAAGCAACTGTGTAACTTGTTGTTGCTTTTACTGGCGTGTAAGTCATTGATAAATTTGCAGTTCCACCGGGACAAATTGATTGATCCACACCTGCATTCACTGTTGGACATTGTCCTAATACTATTGTATTTAGAGATAATAGTAGAATGAATAATATATATGTTCTCATAACCGAGCTATCTGTAGTTTATATAAATGTAATTGACCTACAAGATTAACGATTATTTATAGAATAGGTTGCTTTTGATGATTAAAAAAGCATATTATTTTCAGGTGAAAATTGATGATCTAAAATGTGATTTTTTTTGAAATAACAACTTTAGTTCCACCATTTGGATTTAAATCATATTGAATATTCCCATTTATATAATCAATTCTACTTTCAATATTTAATAAACCTAAAGTTGTTTTTGAACGATTTTCTTTTGTAGGAATAAATCCATTTCCATTATCAATAATTGATACTTTGAAATAATTGTTTTCGATGGTCGATTTAATATTAACGTTAGAAGCTTTTGAATATTTTAGAATATTATTTAAGATTTCTTGTACAATTCTGTAAATAGAAATTTCTTCTTCTCGTGTTAAAAATGAAATTTCTTCAAGGCTTGATTCATAAATTACGTTCAGATTTGTAGAATTTTGAATACTGTTGGAATAATGGTTTAAAGCATTGATTAATCCAAATTCATTCAAAATATTAGGAGAAAGTTCATTTGAAATATTTCTAACTTTTTGAACAACATCTGAAATAGAATTATACAAATCTCTTTTTTCTTCTTCAGGAATTGAAAGTTTATGCACTCCAAATTTAAAAACCATAAGAGAGGAACCGATATCATCATGAAGTTCTTCAGCTATTCTTTTTTGCTCTCTTTCTTTCGTTAATAAAATAGCTTCTATTATTTTCTTCTTATGAATTGTTTCTATTTGTTCTAATTCAATTAACTTTTGTTGAGCAATTTTTTGTTCAGTAATATCTTGAAAAGTTCCTAATGTATAGCGATTTTTTCCTTTTTCAAATGTTGAATATATTGTTGCCAAAATAGTTTTTATACCTGAAGAACAAACTATTCTAAATTCATGTGTATGATTAGGCTGTTTAGGATCAAAAGTTGACATACTTTCAAAAAAAGTGATATCCTCTGGATGAATTTTTTTCTGAAATTCATTCACTAAATTGATACCATCAAATTCCTCAATTTCAAAAATAGCATATAATTCTTTTGACCAAATTGTTTCATTTGTATCGACTCTAATTTCCCAGCTACCAATTTTAGCTATTTTTTGTGCCTCATCGAGCCTTTTTTCTCGTTCGATTGCTTCTTTTGTTGTTTTCTCTAGAGTAATATTTAAAATCTCTAACTCTTTTTTTTTGTCTTTATAATAATTTAAAGCTTTAAGTATACTACTAAATTGATTTTCATCATTTTCAAAAAAGTCAAGGACTTCCTTATTCTCTTTTAGTTTTGAAATAATCGAACTAGTAATTTTTTGTTGATGAAGATGCTCTAAATAAATATGTTGAGCAAGTTTTAATATTTTATCTATATCTATTTGCTCATCGTTGTTATTTTCATTTGATGAATCGCTGATTTTGGAAAGAAAATTATAGATTTCGGTTAACTTGGATTCAGACATTAATCTATTTATTATTCTGATTTTAAAAGCTGTAGTTGATATTCTAAGTCTTCTAATAGTGAAGTTAATGAGTTTAGAAAGAAAGAAACTAACTCAATTAATTTTTCAATATTCATTTCAGCTTTAGAAAGTACATTGATGTTTAACAATGCTTCTTTTATTTCAGTTGGAAAACCTAACATTTCAATGGAAGGCTTTATTTTATGGGCATTTTTATATAAATCAGCCCAATTTGAGTTATCGCAACTCGTCTTAATTTCATTAATATTAAGTGGGACTTCTTTTAAAAATAGTTCTATCACTTGAATTGCAAAAGCATTTGATCCAGGCGTGATACTTTTAAGATATGTTAAGTCGCATTGATTCATTATTTTTCAAGTTTTTTAAGTTCTTGATCTAATTCATAATATATACTACTGATTTTATTTTCAAATAGTTTAAATAAATCAAAAATCTTATCAGTATTTTTTCCAGATTGAGAATACCTAAGTATATTTAATAATGCTTCGGTCATATCTAACGGAAATCCAAGCATTAATACTGAAGGTTTAATTTTGTGCGTATATTCATACACTTTCCCCCAATTAGAATTTGCAATTTCTAATTTTATTTGCTTTACATGCTCAGGAGTTTCAGCTAAAAAAAGTTTTATAACTTTAATAGTGAATGAATTACTGCCTGGATTAATGCTTTTAATAAAGTCTAAATTGCAATGTGTCATGATTTATTATAAATATATTATAAAATTAATTTTCCATTTCTTCAATAGCAGCATTTAGCTCAATGAAGACTTTTTTCATTCCATCTTCAAAATTGAAAAAATGACGTGCTATTTTATGTGTATCTTTTTCTGTTTTAGCGTGTTCAATAATTGCTAATAAACTATCAATTAGACGTTGAGGAAGACCTAACATCAGAACTGAAGGCTTTATTTTATGCGCATTTTTATGTACTTCAAGCCAATTTGAATTTTTAATAGCTGCATCAATATTTTTTATTGCTTCTGGTGTATCTTGAACAAAAAGCTTTAACATTTGAATAGCAAATGCATTACTTTTTGGAGTAATACTTTTTAGATAATCTAGATTGCATAATTTCATTTTAGTCTTTTTTCAGTAAGGTAAATATAAATTAATTTTTTATTTCTGATTAATTAATAGTGCAATTTTTTTGTTTAAGTTATCTGGATCAAAAGGTTTTGTTACATAATCGTTCATTCCAACTTTATAACATTTTTCAATATCAACTGCAGTAACATCTGCTGTTAGGGCAATAATTGGAATTGAATTTCCCATTTTTCGGATCATCAAAGTAGCCTCATAACCATCCATTTCTGGCATCATTAAATCCATTAGAATAATATCAAATTGTTCTTTTTCAATTATTTCTACAGCGATTTTGCCATTTTCGGCGCAAGTAACTTTGTATCCAAATTGTTCTAAAACGGTAGTCGCTAATAATTGATTGATATGATTATCCTCGGCTAATAATATTTTAGTTTCAGTGATATTAAAATTGAAATTTTGCTCCACAATTGGAGATTGAATTTCTTTTGAAAAATCGGTATAATTACTTAGTATGATTGATATCGTAAAAGTGGTTCCTTCACCTATTTCACTTTCAACTCGAATTGATCCATTCATCATCTCAACCAATTTCTTTACAATACTTAAACCTAAGCCGGTACCACCATATTTTCTGGCAGTATCATCACTAGTTTGAACAAAAGGTTCAAATATCGATTCTATTTTATCTTTTGGTATTCCAATACCTGAATCTTGTATTTTAATCGTAATTTTTAGTTTTTGAGAATCGGTAACTTCAGCAGATGATTCAACAGAGATTGCTCCATTTTCTGGGGTGAATTTAATAGCATTACTCAAAATATTTAATAATATTTGAGAAATACGAACGGAATCTCCAAGCACCATATTAGGGATGCTTTCAGAAGTTTTTTGATGTATTTTTATTTTCTTTTCATCAGCTTTCACTTCAAAAGTATCAATCGCTTGCCTAGTTATTGCTGTTAAGTCGATTGGTGTTTCTTCTAGTGATAATTTACCAGCTTCAATTTTTGATAAATCTAATATGTCATTTATGATGACTAAAAGAATGTCACCAGAACTTTTAATTGCATCCAATTGCTTTTTCTGTTCTACCGACAAGTCTTTGTTTTGTAAAAGGACTTTTGTAAATCCTAATATACCATTTAATGGAGTTCTAATTTCATGACTCATACTCGCTAAAAACCGTTCTTTCGCTTCTACAAGATGTTCTGCTAATTCTTTAGACTTTAGTAATTCGATTTCATATTTTTTCTTCTCTGTAATATCATTACCAAAAACAGTTAAACCAATTATTTTAGTATAATCAATAGTAATAGGACTCAGTGAAAATGAAAAATGTTTTTCGTTTTCATTGAATTGAAATGTATGTTCAAAAAATATATTCTGACCTTTAAAAACCAGCTCATAAGCATTCTTTAGTTTTGAATGAAATGTTACTTCGAACTGCCGATCAAGAATTAATTTGTGTGTTTCTGGAATTTCATTAGTAAAATTTTTAGCAAATTCTATATATGATTTATTGTATGCAATATAATTAAAATCGTTATTGATTGACCATATGATTCCTTCTGCATTTTCAATCAATGCATTCATGTTTGCTTCACTTCCTTTAATTTTATTTATTGATTTAACACGTAATTGAATCGCAAAGTAAATCACAATATAGAAGGCAAAAAATATGATAAATGCAGTAATATTATCTAGTTCATTTTTCGGCGAAAAAATAATAGATATTGAAACTACGATCAAATTAAAAAGAAGATAAATTCCTAAATGTTTTATTTCCTTATAAATAAATGATGTTCCAATTAGTACAATTAGCATACCTAAAGTATGGCTAAAACTGTAACCAAACGATAGACCAATAGATGCTAAGTGAAGAGTTCCAAGAAATGTAAATCCGGAAATGACGTAATAAAATGAATTTTTTATGCGGTCATTTTTTAAGGAAAGGATTAGAGCTAAAATGATTAATATAGAAAATGAAGACCGTTCTATAAACGTTTGAAATGATTCGGAATGTTTAATGAATGTATTTATATAACCAAATGTAGGGTATATAAATACGGTGATTAATAACAATATCCTGTATGATTTGAGTTCTTTCGCTTTATGGGCATCAACTTCGTGTTGATCAATTTGATTAGATTTTAAGAAATCCTTCTCCATTCATTTTATTTATTAAAGTAATACTTTTGAATTAATTTTTCTAATTCTTCTGGATTTATTGGTTTAGAAATCGATTCTTTCATTCCAATATACTTTGATTTTCTTTTTTCTTCTAGATCATTTTCTGCAGTTAATGCGATGATATTTACTGTTTTCTTATTTAAAGAATTGAGTATTATTTCACTCGCTTCATAACCATCCATCTCTGGCATATGAA
>CANGHX010000176.1 GCA_947453715.1 Flavobacteriales bacterium
CCTTACATTCTGTTCAAACTCTAAGAAATAAAAAAGATTGAGGTTATATCTTATATTGAATATACTTGATAGTTATTTGACATATAATGAACTCTCAATCTTTTCACTTTTTTATGTAAAAATATTAATGATACAAACATAGGAGGCATATAAGGGCATATAAGTTTTTTGAGGTTCGGAATCGCTCAGTCCTCGATTTGTGGATTTCAGCTTTTAACTATTCACTCTAAACTTTTAATTTTTTTTCTCTTTTTTGATGGTTTTGACTGCTTTGATTAGTTAAAAACATGATTGTTGTCATCATATTGGTAATACGTGATTTACGTCACATTTTTTGAGAATTTGTCGCCCTAAATTTGATTCAACTTTTGAATTACAGGTTCAAAATTCATTCAATTATTATTAATATTTTATACTAATTAATTATGCCAGTTTATCAACGTCAAGGTCTTGTTCCAGACAAACGTCACGTGGTTTTTAGAAAGCCAAACGGGGACTTGTATCATGAAGAATTATTTGGTACAGAGGGATTCTCTGGAATTTCTTCTTTGCTTTATCACTTATATCCTCCAACAATGGTTGAGGAATTGAGAGAACCTTATTCTGTTAAACCGGAGGTTGCGTTAGAAGACAATATTAAAGCTTTGAGTTTTTTAAGTTTTGAGGCTGAGCCTGAAAGCGATTATATCAAAAGTAGAAAAGTTTTATTTTTCAATAATGATATCGCTGTTGGTGTTGCTGCTCCAACTGAATCTACGAAAGATTATTTTTTCAAAAATTCAGATGCTGATGAATTAATTTTCATTCATAAAGGTGAAGGTGAATTAAAAACAGCTTACGGTACAGTGGAATTCGAATATGGTGATTATTTAGTAATCCCAAGAGGAACTATCTACCAATTCATTTTCAAAACAACTGAAAACAAGTTATTAATTACTGAATCTTACAGTCCAATTAAGACTCCAAAAAGATACAGTAACGATCAAGGTCAATTATTAGAGCATTCTCCTTTCTGTGAGCGTGACTTTAAATTACCAACGAACTTCGAAACACATGATGAGTTTGGAAAATTTGAAATCCGTATCAAAAAGAAAAATGTAATTTATTCTGCAGTTTATCAATCACATCCATTTGATTTAGTTGGTTGGGATGGTTACAACTACCCTTATGCGTTCTCTATTTTCAATTTTGAACCAATCACTGGTAGAATTCACATGCCACCTCCAATCCACCAAACGTTTGAAGGTAGAGGTTTTGTAATTTGTTCATTTGTACCTCGTTTATACGATTATCATCCAGACGCAATTCCTGCTCCATACCACCATAGTAATATTGATTCAGATGAATTGTTGTATTACGTTGATGGAGACTTTATGAGTAGAAATAACATTCAAAAAGGTCAAATTACCTTACACCCTGCTGGAGTTCCTCACGGACCACACCCAGGTGCAATTGAAAGAAGTATTGGTAAAAAAGAAACGGGAGAATTAGCCGTGATGATTGATCCATTTGCTCCAGTTTCAATTACAAAAGAAGCCATGAAAATTGAAGTAAAAGATTACTACAAATCATGGAAAAAAGAAGATGTATTAAGTGTTTAAACAAGATTATTAAAAATTTAAAATAGATAAAAAATGGCAACAGCTGATTTAACAAACGTTCAAAATTTTGATTACGGAGTTGAAAAAATATTCCAAGACGCAGAAGATTTCTTACCTATCTTGGGAACTGATTTCGTAGAATTGTATGTTGGAAATGCAAAACAATCTGCTCACTATTACAAAACTGCTTTCGGATTTCAAGAAGTAGCTTACTCTGGATTAGAGACTGGTGACAGAGAAAAAGTTTCTTATGTATTAAAACAAGATAAAATTCGTTTGGTACTAACTACACCTTTCAATCCAGATAGTGAAATTTCTCATCATATTAGACAACATGGTGACGGAGTTAAAGTAATTGCTTTATGGGTAGACGATGCTAGAAAAGCGTATGAGGAAACAACTAAAAGAGGTGCGAAATCTTATTTAGAACCAACTGTTCTTTCTGATGAAAATGGTGAAATCGTAAAATCAGGTATTCATACTTATGGAGATACTGTTCACTTATTCATTGAGCGTAAAAACTACAACGGTATTTTTATGCCAGGATTCGTTGCTTCAACTTCTGAATACAATCCAACTTCTACAGGTTTAAGATACATTGACCACATGGTAGGAAATGTTGATTTAGGTGAAATGGATCAGGTAGCGAAATTCTACAGAGAAGTAATGGGATTTGCAAACTTGATTACTTTTGATGATAAAGATATTTCTACACAATACACTGCTTTAATGAGTAAGGTAATGACAAACGGAAATGGTCGTATCAAATTCCCAATCAACGAGCCTGCTCACGGATTGAAAAAATCTCAAATTGAAGAATACTTAGATTTCTATAAAGGTGCTGGATGTCAACACATCGCTGTCGCTACAAATGATATCGTTTTCACAGTATCTGAAATGAAGAAAAGAGGTGTTGAATTCTTACATGTACCTGGAACTTATTACGATAATGTTGCTGCTCGTGTTGGAACAATCAGTGAAGATTTAGCAATATTGAAAAGTTTAGGTATCATGGTGGATAGAGATGATGAAGGTTATTTACTTCAAATTTTTACGAAACCAGTTGAAGATAGACCAACATTATTCTTTGAAATTATCCAACGTAAAGGTGCGCAATCTTTCGGTAAAGGAAACTTCCAAGCTTTATTCGAATCAATCGAAGCTGAGCAAGAAAGAAGAGGAACTTTATAATACTCACCCTTTTATGGGTTAAATTTTTTAGAGGGAAGACTATCAAATGTCTTTCCTCTATTTTAGTAAATAAACTTAGGAATTTAATATTATGTGTTAAAATCCTTTTAATTCCTCTTCAATGAGGAAACTACAAAAAAGATGAAAGCAATCAGATTCGCTAATGAAGATAAAAGTCAAGAAACTTTTTCTTCAGCTTTAAGAAAAAACGTCAACAATTATTTCAAAGAAAATAATATTTCTCAGAACGCAAATTCAGCCATGATTATTAAAACAATCGTTATGGTTTCGTTGTATCTAGTCCCATTCGCATTCTTATTGATTTTCAATCCTTCTTCTTGGATCGGTTTGATTTGTTCAATCATAATGGGAACAGGAATCGCTGGAACAGGAATGGGTGTGATGCATGATGCTGTTCATGGTTCGTATTCCAAGAAAAAATGGGTCAATAATTTATTAGGTGGTTCACTTTACTTGTTAGGCAGCAATGTTCTTAACTGGAAAATTCAACACAATGTTCTTCACCACACGTATACCAACATCAATGAATATGATGAAGACATCGATTCTAAAGGTCCGATTCGTTTGGCTGAAAAATCAGAATTAAAATGGTTCCATAAACATCAATACATTCATGCTTTTTTCTTCTATGGCTTGATGACGCTTTCTAAAACCTACAATGATTTCCCTCAATTGGCAAAGTACAATAAGCATGGTTTAACGAAAGGTCAAAATGGAAAACCGACTTGGGAATACATCAAAATGGTGTTTCGTAAAGTTTTGTATTTGACGTTAATCATTGGTCTGCCTCTTTATTTCACGGATTATAATTGGTGGCAAGTATTAATCGGTTTCTTTGTCATGCATTGGGTGGCTGGATTTATCTTAGCTGTAATTTTCCAATTGGCGCATGTCGTTGAAGGTGCTGATCAACCAATGCCTTCTGAAGATGGAAATATTGATAATGAGTTTGCGGTTCACCAATTGTTAACGACTTCTGATTTTGCAAGAAATAATCATTTCTTAAATTGGTTTGTTGGTGGTTTGAATTTTCAAGTGGAACATCATTTATTCCCTCAAATTTGCCATGTTCATTATAAGAATCTTTCTTACATCGTTGAGAAAACAGCAAAGGAATTTAATTTACCTTATAATTTGAAACCGACGTTTGGGGCTGCTTTTATGTCTCATGTGAAACGATTGAAGGAACTGGGGAGGGCTTGAATTTTTTTGAACCATTTAAGGCATATAAGGTCATATAAGTTTTTTTGAAAAGATAGGAGTTGAAAGTTAGGAGTTAGGAGTTAGGAGTTGAAAATTAAGAGTTAAGAGCTGGAGATTATTATTAAGTTGATTTTTTAAGCCGTCAGACTGAGTAGAGGTATGAATTGTAACGAAGTGAAAATTTAAACCACGTATCGAAGGCTGGAGTGCGAAGTTTGTATTGATATTTAAAGTTTGATTAAGTGAATAAAATTAGAGTTACGAAAGTTTTTACTTTTGATATGGCGCATGCTTTGTTTGGGTATGATGGGCCTTGTAAGAATATTCATGGACATACGTATCGTTTGAGTGTTACATTAATTGGTGAACAAATTGCTGATGAAACGAATCCGAAGCATGGAATGGTGATCGATTTTACGGATTTTAAAAAAATTGTCAAGGAGCAAGTGGTGGATGTTTTTGATCATACATTGGTCCTGAAAGCGGATACGCCTCATGCGAAAATTGTTGGTTTAACGGAACAATTTGAACGTGTTATCTACTCGAACTATCAACCTTCTTGCGAGAATCTTTTGCTAGATATGGTGGAGAAAATTTCTCGTCACCTTCCTTCTGATATTACGATTCATAATGTGAAATTGGAAGAAACACCGACTTCGTATGCGGAATGGTTTGCTTGTGATAATTTTTGATTGGCAAATTGACAGATTACAGATTGCAGATTGCAGATTGACAGGTTACAGATTGCAGATTGCAGATTGACAGGTTACAGATTGCAAATTGCAGATTCTACTTCATTATGACAAAATCTCTGAAATTTTCTCTGTCGATGATTGTTTGGGAGGCGTTGTAACCTTCTACAAATGTTTTGGGCAATTTTGTTGAGGGTTTGCTTTTCCATTTGAATTCAAATCCGTCGATTTTTCCATTCTTTTCTTCTACGAAATCTACTTCTTGTTGCTGCTTTGATCTCCAAAAATAGGTTTTAGCATACGTTTCTTTGTAAAGATTTTGCTTTACCCGCTCTGCTATCAGAAAATTCTCCCACAAAGCTCCTTTATCCATTCGCATATCTATAGGCGAAAAATCTCCTAATATCATATTGCGAACTCCATTGTCGTAAAAATAGATTTTCTTATTTGATTTAATCTCGTTTCGAATGTTTCGACTAAAACTGCCTAACTTAAATAATACAAATCCTTGTTGTAAAATATCAATGTACTTACTGATCGTATTTTTATCTACTCCAACCATCAAGGCCAATTCATTGTAATTCACTTCAGAACCAACTTGCAATGCAATGGCTTGTAGTAATTTCTCTAATGTTTCTGGTTTACGAATACCTGAAAACGCTAAAATATCTCGGTATAAATAACTACTCACTAAGGTATTCAAAATCTCTCTTTCTTCCCCTGGGTGATTTAATACATCTGGATAAAAACCATAAAGCATTCTGTTTTCCAATTGTTGTTCTGCTACTAAATAACCGTGTTTATTTTGATATTCTTCCCAACTGATTGGCAACATATTGTATTCCCATTTCCTTCCTGTTAATGGCTCATTTAATTGATTATTCAAATCAAACGATGAAGATCCGCTAATTATTAATTGAACATCTTTGAATTGATCGGTAATGATTTTAGATGTCAATCCGATTCCTTCTATACGTTGGGCTTCATCAATGAATACAACTTTTGCTGTTCCGATTATTGAACGCAACTTTTCTGTATTCGGAAGTGTCATCAATTTTCGAACTTCCGGATCATCTCCATCTAAAAACAAAAATTCTTGGTCATCAATTATTTCTTTGATCAACGTTGTTTTACCAACTTGTCGTGGACCAATCAACATAATCGCTTTTCCTCTTCCGAATTTCGCTGCGATTCTATCTTTTAATAATCGTGAATACATACCTCTATTTTCTACAAATATACTATATTTTCACTTATAGTTATAACTTTCGGTGATTATATTCACTTATAGTCATAACTATTGGTGATTATATTCACTTTTGGTTATGTTTTTAGGGATTTATATTCAAACGAATTTCGTTACTTTTTGAAATAAACAGGAATCAAAGATTTAATTTTATCGATTGTTTCTTGAACGGAAAGGTCGCTTTTTCCTCCTGCTGCGTTGGCGTGACCTCCTCCTTCGAAATGTTCTGATGCTAATTTATTAACTGGATTGTCACTTCCTTTTGAACGGAACGAGATTTTTACAATTCCATCTTTCTCCGCCAAAAATACGGCTACTTTCATTCCTTTGATCGAAAGTGCAATATTTACAAAACCTTCTGTATCTCCTTTTTGATGTGGAAATTGTTCTAATTCTGCTGCTGTTAATGAGATAATCGCGAAGTTATAATCAAAATCGATTTCTAATTTTTGACTTAAGGCATAACCTTGTAAACGTAAACGTTCTAAACTATTATTATCAAAGGTTTGTTCATGTACCAAATTATGTACGACTCCTGCATTGATTAATTTAGCAGCCAATTCATGTGTTCTTGGTTGAACGCTTGGAAAACGGAATGAACCTGAATCTGTTACGATTCCTAAATACAATGGTGTTCCGATTTTTTGATCTAATAATTCTTCGTTTCCTGATTGAATGATTAATTCACAAATCAATTGAGAAGTTGAGCAAACACTTGTTTCTGAAACGGTTATAAAACAATAATCTTGTGGATGTAAATGATGATCTATCATTATTTTTTTACAAGTCGCAGCTTCTAATAAGGCTTGCATATCTGGTCCTACCCGATCTGTTGCGTTGTAATCTAATGAAAAGATTAAATCTGCTTTTTGGAAATATTCTGCTACTTCCACAGAATGGTCTGTCATTGTTTGGATCGAATCGATCTCTTCTACCCAACGAATGTATTCTGGTGCTGGATCTGGATGACAAACAACTACTTGCTTTCCTAATTTTTTAATAAAATGATACAAACCCATTGAACTACCAATCGAATCGCCATCTGGTGAACGGTGTGATGTGATTACAATGTATTCGGCTGCTTTTATTTCGTTGACGATGTCTTGGTATTTGTTCATTTTAGTTTATTTGATGTGCTGTGTGTTTTGTTTTAAACCATATAAGATTCTGTGTTGGTATCCAAATATAATTCTATTTTTTTAACTTTGTTACTTAAAGCAGTCATGAACTAGCTTGTAAGAGTGTTCTCTTCTAAAGAGGCACTCTTTTTTTTATTTCATAA
>CANGHX010000177.1 GCA_947453715.1 Flavobacteriales bacterium
CCAAATCTATATAACATCTTTGTTTGAAATGGGTCTGTTGCTAGAGCGATTTTTTTGAATCCAAGTTTTTTTCCTAAATGGTATCCATACCACAAATTTTCAGTACTATGTTGTGCTTTATTTTCAACGAAAACATTGCTATCAGGAACACCTAATTCAATGGCATATAATTTCATGATTTCTGCTTCTACATATGGAGTATATACAGAAGAACCACTCATAATAAGATTTTTAGTTAGTCCTTTTTTGTATAAATGAACAGCCCATGTTACTCGCATTAGCATTACATTGTCCCATTTTGGCTCTATAAATGGAATTCCAGGAATAATAATTGCATCATATTGTGAAGTTTTGATAATTGATTTTTTATACAATTTCTTTGAACTTGGAACAAACAATGAACATGCAGTTATACTGAGTAAAATAAATGGTGTAAGTTTTAATAATTTCATAGATATAAAAATATGCAAATTCATTTTAATAATAAAATTTATTTTACGATAACTAATTTCATATTTTGATATTATTAATATTCATTTTACCTTTGTACCTCGTTCATTTAAATAACTTATGAAGAAAGGTGGAGGGATAGGCCCTGTGAAACCTTGGCAACCTCCGAACTTTCGGAATAGGTGCCAAATCCAATTCCGATTTAACATCGGAAAAAGATAAGTAGATTGAATTTTAATATAAATTCCCTTCTTTTTTCATAACTTTATTCAAATGCACTTTACAAACTTTATTTGTATTGAATGAAAAAAATTGAAGAATTAATCAAAGAAAGAATATTAGTCCTTGATGGGGCTATGGGAACGATGATTCAACGTCACAAGTTAGAAGAAGAAGATTTCCGTAAAGGTTGGTTTGAAAATCATGATCATCCTTTGAAAGGGAACAATGATTTACTTTCACTTACTAGACCTGAAATAATTGAAGATATTCATAGACAATATTTCGAAGCAGGAGCAGACATTGCTGAAACAAATACATTTTCAGGTACTTGGATAGCGCAAGCAGATTATGGATTAGAAAAATTTGTTTACGATATTAACTTTCACAGTGCTCAAATAGCGAAAAAAGTGGCTGATGAATTCACAGCTAAAAATCCAAATAAACCAAGATTTGTAGCTGGTTCAATCGGACCAACAAATAGAACGGCGTCAATTTCACCTGATGTAAATGATCCAGGATTTAGAGGGATTACTTTTGATGAATTAGTCGGTGCATACAAAGAACAAGTCAACGCATTGATTGATGGAGGAGTAGATATCTTATTGGTAGAAACGGTATTCGATACTTTAAATGCGAAAGCTGCTTTGTTTGCGATTGATGAAGTGTATGAAGAAAGAAAAATTGAATTGCCGATCATGGTTTCGGGTACTATAACAGATCAAAGTGGACGAACTTTAACAGGTCAAACGACGGAAGCATTTTTGATTTCAATTTCACATATGCCTTTGTTGAGTGTTGGTTTAAATTGTGCGTTAGGTGCTTCGATGATGCGACCGTATTTGCAGATCTTAAATCAAACTTGTCCATTTAGCGTAAGTGCTCATCCGAATGCAGGTTTACCAAATGAATTTGGAAAATACGATGAGACTCCTGAAATTATGGCAAAACAAATCAAAGAATTTTTAGATGAACGTTTGGTAAATATTATTGGTGGTTGTTGCGGAACTACTCCAGAACATATTCGTGCCATAGCAGATTTAGCTGCAACTTACCAACCAAGAACAATTAATAATACGATTGAAAGCGATGTCGAATAAAACAGCAGCAACTTTAAAATTATCAGGTTTAGAACCTTTAATTGTTACTCCTGAAAGTAACTTCGTTAATGTAGGTGAACGTACCAATGTTACTGGTTCTCGTGCATTTCTTCGTATGATTAAAGAAGAAGATTATGAAGCAGCTTTAGCGGTTGCGAGAGATCAAGTTGAAGGTGGAGCTCAAATCATCGATATCAATATGGATGAGGGAATGATAGATGGAAAAGAGGCAATGGTTAAATTCTTGAATTTAATTGCTTCTGAACCAGATATTTCTCGTGTACCTGTAATGATTGATAGCTCGAAATGGGATATCATCGAAGCTGGATTAAAATGTATTCAAGGAAAGGGTGTTGTGAATTCAATTTCATTGAAAGAAGGAGAAGAGCAATTCATTGAGAAAGCAAAATTAATCAGACGATACGGAGCAGCTGTCATAGTAATGGCGTTTGACGAAGATGGTCAGGCGGATTCTTACGAAAGAAGAATTGAAATATGTAAGCGTTCGTATGATATTTTGGTTGATAAAGTGAAGTTCAATCCGAATGACATCATTTTTGATCCGAATATTTTCCCTGTTGCTACCGGAATGGAAGAGCACAATAACAATGCTGTTGATTTCTTTAGAGCAACTGGATGGATTCGTAAAAATCTTCCGGGAGCGCATGTAAGTGGAGGTATTTCGAACGTTTCTTTCTCTTTCCGTGGAAATGACAAAGTGCGTGAAGCAATGCATTCAGCTTTCTTATACCATGCAATTAAAGAAGGTATGGATATGGGAATTGTAAATCCAACGATGTTGGAGGTGTATTCAGATATCGACAAAGAATTATTAGAATATGTAGAAGATGTTTTGTTGAATCGTAGAGAGGATGCGACAGAACGTTTATTGGAATATGCTGAAACTGTAAAAGGGGACGGAAAGAAAAAAGAAGTTGATTTATCGTGGAGAAATGTACCTGTTCAAGAACGTTTAGCGCATGCTTTGGTTAAAGGTATTGTTGAATTCATTGATGAAGACACGGAAGAATGTAGAAAATTATATACCCGTCCGATTGAAGTGATCGAAGGACCTTTAATGGACGGCATGAATATCGTTGGAGATTTATTCGGTAGTGGTAAAATGTTTTTACCGCAGGTCGTAAAATCTGCACGTGTAATGAAAAAAGCAGTTGCGTATTTACTACCATTTATCGAAGCTGAAAAAGATGGAGTTCAATCTTTCTCAGGAAAGATATTGATGGCAACTGTAAAGGGCGATGTGCATGACATTGGTAAAAACATTGTTGGGGTAGTATTGGCTTGTAACAATTATGAAGTAATTGATATGGGTGTAATGGTACCTGCTGATAAAATCATTCAAAAAGCGATTGAAGAAAATGTAGATGTTATTGGATTAAGTGGTTTGATTACACCTTCATTAGACGAAATGGTAACGATGGCAAAAGAAATGGATAGAGCTAATTTATCTATTCCTTTAATGATTGGTGGTGCAACAACCTCTAAAGTTCATACTGCAGTAAAAATCGAGCAAAGTTATACCAAAGGTCAAGCGGTTCATGTTTTAGATGCATCAAGAGCTGTAACAGTAGTTGAAAGTTTATTAGGTCCAAAGAAAGATTTATTTATTTCTGATTTAAAAACGGAATATACGCGTTTACGTGAACATCATGAAAAGAGCAGAAGTGCTAAACAGCTTTTATCTTTAAAAGACGCACGAAATAACCCATTTAAAATAGATTGGAAACAAGAAGATATTACTACACCAATTCAAATAGGTACTCAGGTATTTACTAATTTTCCTTTGGAAGAATTAGTGCCATACATTGATTGGTCTCCTTTCTTTCAAACTTGGGAGTTACACGGTAGATATCCAAATATCTTAACGGATGAGGTAGTGGGTGCTGAGGCAACAAAATTATTTGCTGATGCACAAAAAATGCTTCAAACAATGATTTCTGAAAAATGGGTGTCGGCGAATGCAGTTGTAGGTGTTTTTCCTGCGAATTCAATTGGTGATGATATTGAAATTTATACCGATGAAACACGTTCTGAAGTTGCTTTAATTCAACGTTCTTTACGTCAACAAACAAAAAAGGCAGAAGGTCAACCGAATATTGCTTTAGCAGACTTTGTTGCTCCAAAAGAATCAGGAATCAAAGATTATGTGGGAGCATTTGTTGTAACAACAGGAACAGGATTAGATGAACATGTGGCTCGTTTTGAAGCAGATCATGACGATTATAATTCAATTTTAGTGAAAGCTTTGGCAGATCGTCTAGCTGAGGCATTTGCTGAATGTATGCATGCAAAAGTGAGAAAAGAAATTTGGGGTTATTCAAAAGATGAAAACTTATCGAACGATGATTTGATTAAAGAAAGTTACAGAGGTATTCGTCCAGCGCCAGGTTATCCAGCTTGTCCAGATCATACAGAGAAGATAGGATTGTTTGAATTATTGGATGCAACAGCGATTACAGGTGTTTCATTAACAGATAGTTTAGCAATGTTACCTGCAAGTTCTGTAAGTGGTTGGTATTTTGGTCATCCGGAAGCTAAGTATTTCGGATTAGGAAAAATTACCGAAGAACAAGTAGAAGACATTGCAAATCGTAAGAAAATAGAGGGTCAGCGAATGGAACGTTGGTTGTCGAGTGTGATGATTTAAAACGGTTATAAACAAAAAAATCCGATTCGATAGAATCGGATTTTTTTGTTTATATTTTATTTGTTTGTTAAAGTCATTTTAGATGAATATGAACTTGTTGAACCATTTGATGTACTTGTTGATTCATCAATGATTATCATTTCTTTATTTTTTAATTGATCAATTACTAAAATACTACCACTTAAACCAGTATAATTAGTAGTTTGGGTAGTACCATTAGAAGAATTTGAATTAGATTTTTCTAACAAACAAATAGCTTCTTTATTTTTTAATTTTAAAGATTTGTTTTTACCCACAAAGTTCCAATCACCATTTGCTGTATATTTTGAGCCATCAGGAAGAGAATAAGTTTCTAAATATGTTCTATCTTTTTTAAATTCGATAGTTAAAGTATAAATTTGAGGGATAGTAGGAGTTGTAACTGACGTGCCTCCATTGTTAGTTGATGTTTGAGTACCAGTTTCTGTAGTACCATCATAGCTATATGTATTAGTAGTAGTACCTGAACTATTTGTATTTACATCCGTAGATTCAGATTTTGTTAAAGTCCAAACTCCAACAACTCTAGCTTTTCTAGTATGTAATGATAGCATTGGATCATTTTCTCCTTTTTTACATGAAGTTAAATTAGCAACCAATGCCAATACACTTAAACTTAAAACTAATATTTTTTTCATTTTGAATTATTTTCCGAGTAATTATTGATTTATTTTGCTGTTAATGTAGATTTTGTCATTGAAGAATTCACAATGTTATCAGAATCTGTGTAAGAAGTATTTTCTATGAAAACAATCTCTTTGTTTTTTAATTCATCAATTAAATAAACAGTTCCATCATAACCTGTACTTGTACTAGTTGTAGTAGTGCTACCAGAAGTATAAGAATTAGAAGTGATACTTACAGTAATTGCTTCTTTATTTTTCAATTTAGCATCTTTATTTTTTCCTAAAAACATCCAAGTACCTGTTTGAGCTGACTTATCTCCATTTGAATGAGTAGTCGTGTGTGTGAATGTACCATCTTTGACAAAAGTATAAACTTCAGTATAAGTTGAAGGTGTTACAACATTTGAAGTAGAAGATCCACCAGAAGTTAAAACAAAACTTGATGTTCCAGTTTCAGTTGTTCCATCATACGATGTTGAAGTTGTTGTGATATAATCCATTCCAAAACTAGTTTGATGAGATACATCAGTTGTTTCTTTTTTTGTAACAGTCCAGTCACCAGCTAATCTAGCTTTTCTTGAGTGTAATGATAAAAATGGATCGTTTTCTCCTTTTTTACATGAAGTTAAGTTAGCTACCAATGCTAAAGCACTTAAACTTAATACTAATAATTTTTTCATTTTTGATTTTGATTAAAATTTGTAGCAAATATAATCAATAATCTTCCACAATAGTTCAATTTAATATTTTGTTAAAATCAAAAAGCGATTCGAGGGATCGAATCGCTTTCTGCTAACTTAACCTAACCACTATTCACTGAAAAAAGAGTTTAGTATTTTATATATGTTTAATACTGTCTTACTTTGTTATTACAAATATACAACGGGTTTTCAGAGTTTTAAAACTCAAAAAGGGTAATTGTTTAGAACTCAAAATTATTGAAATGATCAAAAAATTAATAGAATATGAAGTTGTTGTTAAGAAAATGACTTTCATAGATAAATTTTGTCTATTCGTAGAAAATGAAGCTATCGTTTAGCTTGGAATCCTAACTTTTAAATAAATTTAGATTATTCGACAAAATATATGTTATTTTCGATGAAATAGTATTAATTCAGTCAAATAGCATTCAATTTGTATTTGATTTCTAATTAGCGAATTAAAATATTCTTGAATTCTTTTCTTTATTCAGCATTTTCATCCAAGACAAGTTGAATATGCTTGATTAACTTATTTACTTCTTTAGGATTGGTTCCGTCGTAATAACCTCTAATTCTCATAGATTGGTCAACTAGAACAAAATTATTCGTATGTATAAAGTCACTTCCAGCATCACCTAAATTTTGAGCTTCTGCAGGTTTTAGGACGAAAAATGATTTACGAGCTAAATCATAAAGAGCTTCCTTTTTTCCAGTTAGGAAGTGCCATTGATTATCGTTGCTTTGATGCGATAAAGCATATCGTTTCATTTGTTCAACGTTATCAACTTCAGGGTTGACAGTAAAACTTAAGATTTTTAGATTTGAATTGGTCTTATATGCTTCTTGAACTCGTTGCATTTGAACATTCATTTTTGGACAAATTGTACCACATGTAGTAAAGAAATATTCTACAACAAATACTTTGCCTTTAACTGAATTTTGTGTAATTAATTGATTGTTTTGATCTCTAAATGCAAAATCACCAATAGTATGTCCAAATCCTTTTCTTCCGACTGAACTATCAACCATTTCACCTTTAACATCGATTGGATTGTAAATTGGTAAAACTTCTTTTGGCTTCTTTCCAATAATTGAATAAGCTATTAAAACAGCAATAGAAACAATAATCGTTAAAGCAACTAACTTCTTCATCTAGTTAAAATCTAAATGTGATACCACCCATAACTTGAATTCCTTGTACAGGCGTATTATACCAACGTTTATAACGTTGACCGACTAAATTGTTTCCTTGGATAAAAGCAGAAATACGTTTGTTGTATCTGTATTCAACACTTAAATTGATATCTGAAATTAACCCTAATTTTTTAGCAATTTGGTTGTTCTCAACTTTCGTATTAGCCTCTTTTGCGTAAACTAATCCGTACCTACCACCTTCA